>NZ_JBSWXD010000027.1:0-49349 GCF_056160425.1 Micromonospora sp. ABR4_055 | reverse complement strand
GGTCGTCGGAAGCGTAGGGTGGGGAGAAGAGACAGGGCCGGTGCCGCAGCTGGCCCGTCCAGGTCGACCGGCACCCCCAGCAGGGTGGCCGCCTCGGCCCGCCCGGCGGCCACGGTGGATGGCTCGGCGCCGGCGTCCAGCGCGTCGTCGTACCAGGTCAGCGCGCTGCCCGGGTCGGTAAACCGCAACCGGTCGCCGGCCTGCCGGTAGACGTCGGCGGCGGTCGGGGTCCGGGCCCGCGCGGCGCGTAGCTGTCCGGCGGCGCGGACTGGGTCGGCACCGGTGGCCAGCAGCGCCGTGGCCACGGTCTCGTGCAGCCGACGGCGCTCCGACGGGGGCAGGTCGAACAGCAACGCCCGGGCGACCGCCGGGATCATCCGTTCTCCGTCGGGGGTGAGCAGTCCCTCGTCGCGCAGCGACCGCATCGTGGCGGCCGCCTCGGCCGGGTCCAGGCCGGTCGCGGCGCAGACCACGTCGTCGGCCAGGTCCAGACCGAGAGCCAGGACTGCGGCCAGTCCGGCGACACCGCGTCCGGCGGTGGCGAATCGACGTTGTAGCCGGGCTACCAGGGCGGGCGGCGTACCGGCCGGGTCGGCGGCGACCGCGACGGCGACAGCGGCCAGCCCGGCGGAGGCAACCTGGAGCGCGTGCAGCTGTTCCGCTGTGGCCGGTCGGCCGAGAACCTCCTCTGCCAGCTCGGCCAGGGCGGCCGGTGCGAGTGGGCCGAGCTGCTCGACCGGGCCCTGCCCGGAGACTGCCTCGTCCAGGTCGGCGAGTTCCGGGCCGATGATCGTGGGACGGCGGGCGATCGCCATCGACACCCCGCCGTAAGCAGCCACGGTCAGTGACCGTAAGATCGCTGGCTCCAGGTGGTGTGCGTCGTCGACCAGGACCAGGGCGCCGTCAGCTCGGGCCTGATCGAGAAGAACCTGCAGGTCGTCGGTTGTCGCGGGCGACACGCGTACGGCCGGTCGGCCGGCGGCTGCGGCGATCTCGCCTAGCCGCCGCGATCGCCCGGAACCGTCCACACCCACCACGACAGTCACCGGTGCAGCCCCTCCTTGCCCGTGTCAGTGAGGCAGTGTACGGACGGCTCCGCAGGCCGACGCATGGCCTGACCCCGTACGCGTGTACCGTGTACTCTCGGCCCGACCTGGGCGCTGAGTGTGCCGTACCCCGAACGTGCGTTCCGCCGGCCGCCGAACGTGCGCGTGGTCAGCTGTGCTGTGTCTCCCGGCTGGGCTGTTCAGCCGGTCAGCAACTCGTTGATCGACAGGGTCGCCCGGGTGAATCTGCGGGTCGGTCCGGTACCGGTGACCGACTCCGACGAGTGAGACAACAGGACACATCCCCGGCGGACTAGAAAGTAGCGGTGTGAGAAATGTGCAGTCCGAGTTGGTCTGTAGTCATATCCCCAGGCCACGGTCACCGGCGGTGACCGGATGAGTCTGATCGACCGGACCCGCAGCGTGCTCGGCGACGCCGTCGAGGTCTACCGGGGCACCGCATACGAGCGGCGGCTCAGCGCCGTCCGCGACCGGCTCGACGAGCCGCTGCGAGTGGCCATCGCCGGTCGGGTCAAAGCGGGCAAGTCCACCTTGCTCAACGCGCTGGTCGGTGACCGGCTGGCCCCGACCGACGCCGGGGAGTGCACCCGGATAGTCACCTGGTACCAGGACGGACATACCTACCGGGTGCTGGCGACGCCCACCCAGGGCGAGCCACGACAGCTCCGGTTCACCCGCGAGGACGGCGCGATCGATGTCGACCTGGGCGACCTGTCCGTCGACGACGTCGCGCAGCTGGACATCACCTGGCCTTCGCAGGCCCTGCGTAACGTGACGCTCATCGATACCCCCGGTATCGGTTCGCTCTCCGAGCAGACTTCCCGGCGCGCCTGGGACCTGCTCGTCCCGGACGAGGAGGAGACCCCGGCAGACGCCGTCGTCTACCTGATGCGCCACCTGCACTCCAACGACGTCGACTTCCTGCGGGCCTTCCACGACGTGGAGGTGTCCCGGCCCAACCCGGTCAACGCCATCGGCATCCTGTCCCGGGCCGACGAGATCGGCGTCGGCCGCCTCGACGCGATGGCGTCCGCCCGGCGGATCGCCGAACGGCTGAGCACCGACGCGAACGTGCGACGGCTGGTGCAGTCGGTCGTCCCGGTTGCCGGTCTGCTCGCCGAGACCGCCGCGACGTTGACCGAAGTGGAGGTCGCGCAACTACGCCGGGTCGCCGAACTGCCGGTGGCCCAGGCCGAACAGCTGCTGCTCTCCGCCGACCGGTTCGTGCAGAACATGCCCGAACTCGGGCTGACCACGATCGAACGGGAAGCACTGCTGGCCCGGCTCGGCATGTTCGGCCTGCGGCTGTCCGTCGCGATGCTGCGACACAACGGCGCGGCGACCGCCACCGAACTTTCCCAGGAGTTGACCGAGCGCAGCGGGCTCACCCAGCTGCGCGAGGTCCTCGGCTCACTGTTCTTCGAGCGTCGGGACGTGCTCAAGTCCCGGTCGGCGCTGCTGGCGCTCGCCGACGTCACCCGGCTCTGTGACCGACCCGGCAGTGAGCAGGTAGCCGGCGCGGTCGAGGAGATCATCGCCTCGGCGCACCCGTTCAACGAGCTGCGCGTGCTGTCCAGCCTGCGGGCCGGCTGGATCACCGGCAAGCCCGCGGTCGTCGCCGAGCTCGAGCAGGTGATCGGCGGCTCCGGCGCGGCGGCGCAGCAACGGCTGCGGCTGCCGGCCGACGCGACCACCGCCGAGGTGACCGAGGGCGCGGTCGAAGCGCTGGGCCGTTGGCAGCGGCGCGCCGAAAGCCCGATGACCCCGTACGAACTGGCGGTGGCCGCCCGGGTGGCGGTCCGGTCCTGCGAGGGCATCATCGCCGACCAGCGGCGATCCCGGTGACCGGGTGCCTGGCCGGGGTCAGCCGGCCCAGCGGTGCCGCCGGACGTTCGCCACGTACCACTACCGTTTTCAACAGTGATCCGACCTTGTGGTGTGCGGCACACCACCGGTCGGCTACCCAGACCCGGCCATACCTGTCTCCACAAACTTCATCGGAGCAACCCTGATGTACGCACTCGGCATTGACCTCGGCACAACGTTCACGGCGGCAGCGATCTGGCGGGAAGGCCGGGTGGAGACCGTCTCACTCGGCGGCCGGAGCTCCGCGATCCCATCCGTGGTGCTGCTGCGGCAGGACGAAACGTTCCTCACCGGCGAGGCGGCGCACCGTCGTGGGCTCTCCGAGCCGCAGCGGGTGGCCCGCGAGTTCAAGCGGCGGCTCGGCGACACCACCCCGATCCTGCTCGGCGGCGTACCGCAGTCGGCCGAAGCGTTGATGTCCCGGTTGCTACGGTCGGTGGTGGAGGAGGTGGCCCGCCGAGAGGGTAGCTTCCCTGCGGCGATCTGCGTCTCGCACCCGGCCAACTGGGGGCCGTACAAGCTCGACCTGCTGCGCCAAGCGGTGCGGATGGCCAACCTCGATGTGCCGGTGACCTACACCACCGAGCCCGCCGCCGCAGCGATCAACTATGCCGAGCAGCAGCGGATCGAGCCGGGCTCCATCGTCGCCGTCTACGACCTGGGTGGTGGCACCTTCGACGCGGCGATGCTGCGCAAGACCCCCACCGGCTTCGAGATCATGGGCCAGCCGGAGGGCATCGAACGCCTCGGCGGCATCGACTTCGACGCAGCGGTGTTCAACCATGTCCGGGCAACGCTCGGCGGGAAACTCGAAGAGCTCGACGAGGAGGATCCGGCGGCGATCGCCGCCGTCGCCCGGCTGCGCGACGAGTGCATCCAGGCCAAGGAGGCGCTGTCGTCGGACACCGACACCTCGATCCCGGTGCTGCTGCCCAACATCTCCACCGAGATCCGGCTCACCCGAGCCGAGCTCGAGGCGATGGTCCGCCCGGTACTGCACGGCTCGATCGAGGCGCTGCACCGGGCCGTACGGTCCGCCGGCTGCTCGCCGGAACAGGTGCACTCGGTGCTGCTGGTCGGTGGCTCGTCGCGGATGCCGATCGTCTCCCAGCTGGTCGGCTCCGAGCTGGGCCGGCCGGTGGCGGTCGACGCGCACCCCAAGTACTCGGTCTCGCTCGGCGCCGCCTGGCTGGCCGCCGCGGAGCTGACCGGCCAGACGATGCCGGCCGGGCCCGCCCCGACCCAGACCCCGGCTCCGCCGGCTCCGCCGGCTGCGGCGGCTGCGGCGGCTGCGGCGACCGGCACCTACCGGGTGCCGCCGACCGCGCCGGTCCCGCCGACCGCGCCGACCGCGCCGGTCTCCGCGGCGGGCTACCGCACGTCGTCGCCGCCGGCTGGCGTCACTGGCGTCGCCTCCGTCGGACGCGGCAGCCCGGACGCCGGCAGCGGCTATCCGTCCCGTACCGAGACCTTCGCTTCGGCGAACTCCATCGGCACTGAAGACTCCCCGGGGCGGCGCGGTGGGGAGAAACCGTCGGCGAAGCGTGGCCGGGGGCCGCTGATCGTGGCCGCCGCCGTGTTGGTGGTGCTGTTCACCGGCGGCGGGGTCACCTACGCGCTGACCAGCGGACAGGGCGACGACGGCCAGCCGGTGGCCAACGGCGTGGACGATCCTGGTCAGGACACCGGAGCGGAACAGCCGCAGGACCAGCAGCCGGAGCAGACCGGTGAGCCGGAGCCGGAAACGCCGCAGATCCCGGCCGACGAGCAGTGCACCGACGAGATCAAGAGCAACTGGACCTGGGTCTGTCTCACCTCGGCGCGGGTCGCCGGCGGCAAACTGACCGTGGAGTACGAGGCCGAGTTCGGCGGGAACCAGCCGTCCACCAACGGCGGATGGCACCTGCACATCTACGGCAGCGACGGCACCACCCCGCCGGACCACGTGATGGGCAGCCACGTCCCCGACGGCCAGCGGGGATCCTGGTACGTCGAGGACCAGAACCCGTCGGTGGTCTGGACGAACGACCGGGCGTTCATCAACGCGATCGGCGAACAGCCGAAGGTGTGTGCCCGGATCGCGAACTCGGCCCACGAACTGGCGCAGCACGACAACGGCAGCTACACCACCGGCAACTGCGTCAAGATTCGCTGGGAGTGACCCGGTAGTCGACCCGGACCGCGCGGGTGTTCCTGTGTGGAGATGCTGTCGGGCACGGGAACACTCGCCGGGTGGCTGTTGGATGCCGGCGGGTCTGCCGGTGACCTGCGACCGGGTGCCGGTCAGTCCGACCGGGTCGTGACGCTTGGCCGAGGGCGGTCGCCGTACAGCCGCCCCTCGGTCGCCTTCACCGACGCGACCAGGACGAACGACAGCGTCACCAGCAGCGCCCAGGAGCCGAACTTGCCAGCGTGCACGAACGTCCAGACGTGCTGCTGGTCCGGGTAGGTCCAGGCGCCGAGGAACGTGGCGATGTTCTCGGCGACCCACAGGAAGAAGCCGATCAGCACGAACGCCAGAGCCAGTGGCATCCGTAGCCGGGCGTCGCCGACGGTGTAGTGCACCCAGGTCCGGCGGAGCGCGATCAGCAGCAGCACCGCGATCACCCAGCGGGCGTCGGGCAGGACGTGGTGGGTGAAGAAGTTGACGTAGACCGCGACGGCGAGCCCGGTCACCGCCATCGCCGGGTAGCGGGTCACCCGTAGGTCGAAGCGGCGCCACGCCTGACAGATATAGGAGCCGACCGCCCCGTACATGAAACGGAGTAGAGCGGCACCCCGGCGACCTGGGTCAGCGCATCCTCCGGGTACGACCCAGCCGATGCGCCACAACCCCGATCGTCAGCGCGACCATACAGATCAGCAGCGCGTCGTAGCGGGAGACCGGCAGCGGGACCACCGATGTCAGCGCCAGACAGGTGAAGACCGCGACCGCGAAGCCGCACGACTTCGCCTCGGTCCAGCCGAACCGCAGCAACAGGACGGCGCGTCGGCGCAGGTCCGCGCGGGCCCAGACGGCCGCCGTCATGGCGGTCGCCCCGGAGCCGGGCCGGCTGGGCCGGCTCCGGTGCTCGTCAGCGGCGGCCGACCCGGGACAGTCCCGGGCCGGTGTCGTGGTCGTCGATCTCGACCGAGCCCAGCTGCATGAACCGCCGCAGCGCGTGTTCGACAGTCGCCCCGGTGTACCCGCTGGCGACGTCGCGCCTGCGCAGTACCGGCCCGACTGGACGGACCGGCCCGACCGGGCGTCGGTGATCCGACTCGATCAGCGCGGATACCTGACTGTGACCCTGTCCCACAGCGACTCCATACCTTCGAGTGTGACCTTTGAGCGTGGTCTGCCCCACACGGCCGGGCCTACCCTACCGTTGCCGTCGGTGATCATCGAATGGTGTACCGACGGGTCGGATGGGTGGCCGGGACCAGCGCCCACCGGCTGTTACTACGCCTTCACCGTTGCTACATCTTGACTTGCTGCGACCACTCTCCGTGATTGTGTCGTCTGGTCGGTGGACTTCGACAGTGGCTCAGCTCCGGTAGCGTCGTACCGGTCCGGTGGTCGTCCGATGGGGAGGGTTCAGGCGTGAGCTCGGTTGAAGAGGTCAAGGCGGGAGTCGCCCGGTTCGGTGACGAGCTCGGCCAGCAGGTCGGGGCGATCCGGGCGAGTGCGGAGGCGCTGAGTACCAGCGGGGCCGCGCTGCGGGCGATCACCAGCGGGTCCAGCCACTCGCAGGTGGCCGAGACGATCGCCAAGGTCGAGCAGGCCAAGCAGAAGCTGGCCGAAGCGGCCGCCCTCGCGCAGAGCGCGATCGAGTCGAGCCGCGGGTACGCGTCGAGCTTCTGACCAGCGGTCGACCGGCTGTCCCGGTTGGTGGTGTGTCCCGGTTGGTGGTGTGTCTAGGGTTGCAGGGCTGGTGGCCTGTCTAGGGTTGGCGGCATGGCTGACGATCCGCTTGCCCTGGACGACCTGCTCACGATCGCGACACAGGCCACCGCACGCGGTGCCGAGCTGATCCGTACCCGTGAGCCCGGACACCTGGCCGGCAAGGGTGACCGGGACTACGCGTCCGAGGTGGATCTCGCTGTCGAACGGGAGCTGCGTGCCTTCCTGGCCGACGCCACCCCGCACGTCGGGTTCCTCGGCGAGGAGGAAGGCGTCTCCGGGGTCGGCGACGGGCCTCAGTGGGTGCTGGATCCGGTCGACGGCACGGTCAACTTCGCGCACGGCGTACCGCTGTGCGGGGTGTCGTTGGCCCTGGTCCGGGACCGGCGTCCGGTGGTCGGGGTGATCGAGTTGCCGTTACTGGGCGGCCGGTACACCGCGACTCTCGGCGGGGGCGCGTGGCGCGACGACCGGCCGATCCGGGTGCGGGGCACGACGCGGCTGCCCGACGCGTTGGTCAATCTCGGCGACTTCGCGGTGGGCGACGAAGCCGCGGAGCGCAACGCCGCCCGGTTCGCGCTCACCCAGCGGATGGCCCGGGGCGCGCTGCGGGTGCGGATGCTCGGCTCCGCCGCGATCGACCTGGTCTGGGTGGCCGACGGTCGTACCGATGTGTCGATCGCCCTGTCGAACAAGCCGTGGGACATGGCCGCCGGCACGTTGATCGCCCGAGAGGCGGGTGCCGCCGTCGTCGACATCGACGGTACGCCGCACAGCCTCGACTCGTTCGCGACGATCGCTGCGGCTCCGCAGCTGCTCGACGAGGTCCTCGCGCAGGTGCGGGCGGCGGCTGACGACGGCGGGCTCACCTGACGACGGCGGGCTCGTAGGTGTGCAAGGTCGCCTGCCGGGAACGGCAGTGGACGGCCGTGCCGGGTCGTCGACCCGGGCGGCATCCGGGACCCGGACGGCGGCAGGGAAGGAACGGGGATGATTACCAGGATCGGGCAGGAAGGGAACGTGCTCGGTTACGAAGTGGCCGGGAAGCTGACCGAGCAGGAGTACCAGGACCTGTACCGGGAGCTGCGGGCGGCGATCGCCGAGTACGGCTCGGTCTCGGTCCTCGGCCGGCTGCCGGACGACGGACTGCCGGGTATGGAGCTGTCGGCGATCGATGACCGGTTACGGTTTGCCCGGGAGCATCTGACCGACATCGACCGGGCTGCGGTGGTCGGCGGCAACCGGGTGGCCGAGTGGGTGACCCGGGCCTCGGACGCGATGACGCCGATCGAGCTGCGGCACTTCCACGCCGGCGCGGAGCAGCAGGCCTGGGACTGGTTGCGTCGAGCCCGCCCGGTGTGACGGCCGGTCGCGCCCGGTCGCGCCCGGTCGACGTTCGGTGGCGGCCGGTGCGGGCTTGCTCACACCCTGGGATCGCCGGGTGCCCGGTCCGACCAGCGCCCGTACACTCGCTGGAAACACAACTTCATACCTCATCCAGAGGGGCAGAGGGACACGGCCCGATGAAGCCCCGGCAACCACCCCCACCCGTCGCGCCGGTCGCAATCGGCCAGCCGGGGCAGGTGCCAATTCCGTCCCCGTCGCACCGCGCGGCGCAGGGAAAGATGAGAGGACAGCCGCCATGACGTCGCTGATCGACGCGAGCACCACCAGCCCTGACTCCGCCCCGGTGAGCACCACCAGCCCGGCCCGTGTCCTGGTCTGTCGCGGCTGTGGTGCCGAATACCCGCTCGCCGCGCAGCACGCCTGTTACGAGTGTTTCGGGCCGCTGGAGGTCGGCTACGACCCAGCGGCTCTCGCCCGCGTCACCCGGGCCGACATCGAGGCGGGCCCGGCCAACATCTGGCGGTACGCCCCGCTGCTGCCCGCCGGTCAGGACCCGGCCACCCGGGTCAGCCTGGATCCCGGCTTCACCCCCCTCGTCCCGGCCGCCGCGCTCGCCGCCGAGCTCGGCATCCGGGCGCCGCTGTGGGTCAAGGACGACAGCGCCAACCCGACCCACTCGTTCAAGGACCGGGTCGTTTCGGTGGCGCTCACCGCTGCCCGTACGCTCGGTTTCTCCCGGTTTGCCTGCGCCTCCACTGGTAACCTGGCCAACTCGGTCGCTGCGCACGCCGCCCGCGCCGGCGTACCGTCGATCGTCTTCATCCCCGGCGACCTGGAGCCCGGCAAGATCGTCACAACCGCGGTGTACGGCGGTGAACTGGTCGCGATCGAGGGCTCCTACGACGACGTGAACCGGCTTTGCAGCGAACTGGTGGAGACCGACGAGTTCGAGGACACCGCGTTCGTCAACGTCAACGTGCGGCCGTACTACGCGGAGGGGTCCAAGACGCTCGGCTACGAGGTGGCCGAGCAGCTCGGCTGGCGGATCCCCGAGCAGGTGGTGATCCCGATGGCCAGCGGTGAACTGCTCACCAAGGTGGACAAGGCGTTCACCGAGCTGGTCGAGATCGGTCTGGTCGACGCGCCAGCGAACGGCTGGCGGGTGTTCGGCGCTCAGTCCGCCGGTTGCAACCCGATCGCGACCGCGCTGCACCGCGACACCGACCAGATCGTGCCGGTGAAGCCGACCGGGATCGCCAAGTCGCTCAACATCGGCGACCCGGCCGCCGGTCTGTACGCGTTGGAGGCGGTGCGGCGCACCGGTGGCTGGATGGACTACGCCGACGACGACGAGATCCGGGCGGGGATCCGGCTGCTGGCCCGGACCACCGGTGTGTTCGCCGAGACGGCCGGTGGGGTGACCACGGCGGTGCTGAAGAAGCTGGTCGGCAGTGGACGGCTGGACCCGGCCGCCGAGACGGTCGTCTACAACACCGGCGAAGGCCTGAAAACCATCGACGCGGTCGCCGGGCAGGTCGGCCCTACTCATCGGGTGAAACCGTCGTTGCGTTCGGTTCGTGAGGCAGGGCTGCTCGGCTGACCTTCTGACCAGCGCACCCTCCACTGAATCGGCTGATCGGCCTACGCTGATCAGCCGATGTTCGTGTGCGGTCCGTAGTCAGAGTTTTGCCATAGGTCGAGAGAATACGCCGGTGGGGTCTTGACGGCTGCACTTGCACGGCGCAGGATGCTCCGTGCGGGAGGACGACTCGCCGTAAGGGCCCCGACCGAGCTTGGCAACAATCTCAACCCCGGGTCCCAACGACCGACGGCGCCGGAGGCGCTGTGCGAGCGTCCTCCCGACCAACATCCCCCGACCGGTAATTCGGTCGCGCTGGTGGTCCCGCCCCGTCACGCTCGACGGCATGGACATCACCATCACCCCGCTGGATCCGGCCGACGAGGCCGCCTTCGAGCAGGCGTACCAGATCAAGCGGTCGGCCACCTCCGTCCCGGACATACCGCCGACGCCCCGGCAGTGGTTCGAGGCCCTGCTGCGGCATCAGCGGCACAGCGTACGGTTCGAGGCCGCGCTGGCCAGTGTGGACGGCGTACCGGTCGGGTTGACCGCCATGGAGTTCCCGCTGCTCGACAACCTCGACAACGTCGGAGTGGACATCCAGGTGCCTCCCGGGCACCGGCGGCGCGGCATCGGTCGCGCGCTGTACGCGTACGCCGTGCGGCGGGCCCGGGAGGTCGGCCGGACCCGGATCATGGGGCACTCGGCGGACACCATGCCCGGCGGCGTCGCCCGCGACCCGGCGCCGACCGCCTTCGCCCTCGCCGTGGGGGTCAAATCGGCCCTGGTCGAGGCGCGCCGTCGGCTCGAAATCGACGCGGTCGACCAGCCGGCGCTCGACGTGATGCTCGCCGAGGACTGGCGCCGCGCCCCCGGCTACGAGTTGCTGACCTGGGTCGGACCCTGCCCTGAGGACTACCGCGCCGATCTCGCCTACCTGGACGGGCGGATGGTGACCGACTCGCCAATGGGTGACCTGGAGTGGGAGCCGGAAAAGGTCGACGCCGACCGGATCCACGAAGTGGATCTGGCCCGGGAGGCGGCTGGCACCCGCAGCTACCACACGGTGACCCGGCATCTGGACAGCGGCCGGATCGTCGCCTGGAGCAACATCACCCGTCAGGCCGAACCGGACTGGCACGCCTACCAACAGATCACCATCGTCGCCCCGGATCATCGCGGCCACCGGCTGGGCACCATCGTCAAGATCGAGAACCTGCGGTTCACGTTGCGCCACGAACCGGCGCTGCGGGTGATCGACACCTGGAACGCCGACAGCAACCAGCACATGATCGCGATCAACGAGGCGCTCGGCTTCCGGGCGGTCGACATCTGGCAGAACTGGCAGCAGACCATCTGAGGCATGATGACGGCATGACGGAGACCCCGCACCCGCTGTACGTCACGCACGCCGACACCCTGGCCCGCGCGCTGACCGCGATCGTCGAACGCGACTACTGGTCGGCCTACCCCGAGTCGCCGAGCCCTCGGATCTACGGCGAACACGCCGCCGCCGAGGGCGCGGCGGCTTTCCGCGCCTACCTGGGCAGGGATTTCCCCCTCGACCAGCCCACCGCCACCGGCGAACCGGTCGCCACCGACGACAGCCCGTTCGGCATCGACCTCGGCACCCGGTACCCCCGCGCCGACGCCGACCAGCTGATCACCGCCGCCCGAGCCGCGCTGCCCGCCTGGCGCGACGCCGGCCCGCGCAGCCGGGCCGGCGTCTGCCTGGAGATCCTCGCCCGGCTGCACGAGCACAGTTTCGAGCTGGCCAACGCGGTGCAGTTCACCACCGGTCAGGCGTTCGTGATGGCGTTCCAGGCCGGCGGGGCGCACGCGCTGGACCGCGCGCTGGAAGCCATCGCCTACGCGTACGCCGAGATGACCCGCCACCCACGGACCGCCGGCTGGGAGAAGCCGACCGGTCGGGGCGAGCCGCTGCGGATGGCCAAGACGTTCCATGTGGTGCCGCGCGGCGTCGCGCTGGTCATCGGCTGCCACACCTTCCCGACCTGGAACTCCTACCCGGGGCTGTTCGCCTCCCTGGTCACCGGGAACCCGGTGCTGGTCAAGCCGCACCCCGGCGCGGTGCTGCCGCTGGCGATCACCGTCCGCTACGCCCGCGAGGTGCTCAGCGAGGCCGGCTTCGACCCGAACCTGGTGCAGCTCGCCGCCGAGGCGCCGGGCGAGCGGCTGGCGACCGTCCTCGCCGGCCGCCCCGAGGTGCGGATCATCGACTTCACCGGCTCCACCGAGTACGGCGACTGGCTGGAGGCCAACGCCCGTCAGGCCACCGTCTACACCGAGAAGGCCGGTGTCAACACGATCATCGTCGACTCCACGGCGGACTTCGCCGGCATGTGCCGCAACATTGCCTTTTCCCTCTCGCTCTACAGCGGCCAGATGTGCACCACCCCGCAGAACATCCTGGTGCCGGCCGGCGGCATCGAGACCGATCAGGGGCACAAGAGCCCGGACGAGGTAGCCGACGGCATCGCCGCCGCGATCGGCAAACTGACCGGCGACCCGGCACGGGCGGTCGAGCTCATCGGCGCGATCGTCGACGACGCGGTCCTCGACCGGCTCGCCGCAGCGGCCAAGCTCGGCGAACCGGTGCTGGAGTCGCGGGAGATCAGCCACCCGGCCTACCCGGACGCGGTGGTGCGTACCCCGCTGGTCGTCAAGCTCGACGCGGACGCCGACGACGTCTACGGCCGGGAGTGGTTCGGGCCGGTCACTTTCGTCGTCGCCACCGCGTCCACCGCGCACAGCGTCGAGATATTCCGGCGTACGGTCACAGCCCGCGGTGCGCTCACCGCCGGCGTCTACTCGACCGACCAGCGGGTGCTCGCCGACGTGGAGACCGCCGCGCTGGACGTCGGTGTGCACCTGTCGGCGAACCTCACCGGCGGCGTGTTCGTCAACCAGTCGGCGGCCTTCTCCGACTTCCACGCCAGCGGTGCCAACGCCGCGGCGAACTCGGCGTTGACCGACGGCGCGTACGTCGCCGGCCGGTTCCGGATCGTCCAGTCCCGCCGGCACGTCTGACCCGGCGCAGCACGGGAGCCGGGTCGGCTCCCGTGCCGGCCCGGTGTCGGGTCGGCTCCCGTGCCGGCCCGCCGGTCACGCCGGCCGGCGCATCTGCAACTCGGTCAGGTCCGGCCGGGTCGGGTGCGGCAGGCGTACGCCGGTGTCGGCGAAGCCGAGCCGCTGGTACGCCCGTACCGCCCGGTCGTTGCCGACCACCACCTCCAGCAGCAGCTCCGGCCGCCCGGCCGCACGTGACCAGGCAGCGACCGCGTCTACCAGTTCGGCGAGCAGGCTCCGGCCGCGCCAGGCCGGGCTGATGTAGACGGCGAACAGGACGGACACCGACGGGTCGTCGCGCCAGACGTGTGCTCCCGCGTGCGCCACGAACGATGTCGGTCCGGTCTCGGCCACGAACTGGGCGATCAGGTCACCGACGGCGGACCGGGCTGCCCGCTCGGCGTACTCGTGCAGCGGGCGGGCCGCCGCGTCGGCGAGCCGTTCGATGAACGCCAGCGGCGAATCGGCGAGCATCTCCAGCCGCAGCGCGCGCATCCGGGCGGCGTCGTCGGCCCGGATCCGCCGGACTGCGGCCACCGGCGGTACGACGTGGTCGGTGTCGGTCCCAGTTCCCATGCCGGCATGCTTGCCCGGCGCGGCCCGGCGGACAACCGGAATCCCGCCTTCGGCCCGGCCCGTACCGGTCACGCCACCAGCCGCCACGGTCATGCCCTCGCCGGCAACGGGGTCACGCCACCAGCAGCAGGGCGGTGCCGAGTTCCCGGCAGTAGTCGATGCCGTGGTCGAGCCCGTGCCGCCCGGGGTAGCGGGCCAGCGCGCCGATCACCCAGGTCTCCCCGATCGCGAGGCAGCTGACGTGCCAGAGCCCGTCCTCGTCGCGCAGCAGCCAGCCATTCTTGATCGCGATGGTGGCCGCGTACTCGGCGGTGAGCGCGTCCCGCGGGCCGAAGTCGCCCGCACCGCGGACGGCGCGCATCTCGGACAGCAGCCACGGTGTCCACTGCGGCCCGGCCGCCCGCCCGTCGGCGAGGCAGCGCCCCAGCCTGGTCACATCGCGGGCGGAGACGATCGTGTTGCTCCACCGGTCGCGCTCCGGGGCCGAGTCGGTCAGTCCGCAGATCCGTACCATCCGCTCGATGGACTCCTGGCCACCGACCCGGTCGTAGGTGGCGTCCGCGCCGGGATTGTCGCTGTCCCGGATGATCGACGACAGCTGGGCGAGCTGAGGTGTCCGGAGCATGTGGCCCTGTTCGTCGGCGCGGCGCAGGTCGTCGGCGGCCAACCACACCTTGATCAACGACATGGTGTCGCTCTGTGCGGTGAAGTTCGGTGACCCGGTGATCAGCCCGGTACGCCGGTTCAGCGCCGCCCAGGAGAAGAATCCGTCGGTCGGTGTCGGCACCGGCCCGGCGCGCAGCAACACGCTGCGCTGATGGTCGTGGTCCTGGTCGGCGACGGTCCAGCCCGGCTCGCGCGGCGGTGGTTTGCCGGCGTCCCCGGGCAGGCCGCCGGTGAACGCCGACAGCACGATGAGTAGCCCGACGGCGGCGGCCACCGGGTGGCGTTGGCGGGCGCGGTCATGTCGGGGCGCGGTGCGGTCCGGCCGTCGGACGGCCCGGCTGCCAGGCGCGCGATGCCGTCCGGACTTCACGTTCTGCGGTGTACGGGACACACGTGGTCAACGAAATGTGGTGCCAGAGAGACTTGACTGGGGGTTAATGTCCCCTTTTGGGGTAGTGCGGTGCCGTCGGACCTCGTGTAGCGTGCGATTTCGGCTGCTGTACTCGGGCACCCGCACTGGAGTCCCGATCGGTGGCTTCGGTCGGCGAACGCGCCGACCAGAGGGCCGGCAGAGGCCCGGCACGACAGAAGTGAGGAAGTGCACCGTGGCGCAGGGCACCGTGAAGTGGTTCAACAGCGAGAAGGGCTACGGTTTCATCGCGGTCGACGGGGGGCAGGACGTCTTCGTCCACTTCTCCGCGATCGAGATGGACGGCTACAAGGCGCTCGACGACGGGCAGCGCGTCGAGTTCGAGATCGCTCAGGGGCAGAAGGGTCCTCAGGCGGAGAGGGTCCGGGTCATCGCCTAGTCGACACAGTCTGCGTACCCGCAAGGCGTCGGTTCTCCTGGTGGAGCCGGCGCCTTTCATCGTCTCGCCGCCCGGCGATCCTGCTCACCTGATCCTGACCGCGACCGCTGTCGGCGGCCGTGCGGCCCGAAGGGGTACGTCGGGCCGGCAAGTTGCTGTTCGCTTGCACTCGACAGGGGAGAGTGCTAAACAAGGATTGGCACTCGCCAACCGGGAGTGCCAAAGGTCGGGGCGGTGGGGCCACCGCCGTCGTCCCGCTTCGCGGGGTGGCGGAGATGGCCGGTCGTCGCGGGCTATCCGGCCCGGCCGGCGGACGTCACTGTCGTCAGGTAGCGACGTCCGAAGGTGCGTAGAGCAGGCGGCATGGCGGAGCTGACCGGCTCCGGTGCTGCGAGCGTCCAGGAGGACAACGCCGTATGGCCAAGATGATCGCGTTCGACGAAGAGGCGCGCCGCGGTCTCGAGCGGGGTATGAACACCCTCGCCGACGCCGTCAAGGTGACGCTGGGCCCGAAGGGCCGCAACGTCGTGCTCGAAAAGAAGTGGGGCGCCCCCACCATCACCAACGATGGTGTGAGCATCGCCAAGGAGATCGAGCTCGAGGACCCGTACGAGAAGATCGGCGCCGAGCTGGTCAAGGAGGTCGCCAAGAAGACCGACGACGTGGCCGGTGACGGCACGACGACGGCGACCGTCCTGGCCCAGGCCCTGGTCCGCGAGGGCCTGCGCAACGTCGCGGCCGGCGCGAACCCGATGGCCCTGAAGCGGGGCATCGAGGCCGCCGTGTCCAGCGTCGCGGAGGAGCTGAGCAAGCTCGCCAAGGACGTGGAGACCAAGGAGCAGATCGCGTCCACCGCGTCGATCTCCGCCGGTGACTCCAGCGTCGGCGAGATCATCGCCGAGGCGATGGACAAGGTCGGCAAGGAAGGCGTCATCACCGTCGAGGAGAGCAACACCTTCGGCCTGGAGCTCGAGCTCACCGAGGGTATGCGCTTCGACAAGGGCTACATCTCGCCCTACTTCTGGACCGACCCGGAGCGGATGGAGGCCGTCCTCGACGACCCCTACATCCTGATCGTCAACAGCAAGATCTCCTCGGTCAAGGATCTGCTCCCGATCCTGGAGAAGATCATGCAGTCGGGCAAGCCGCTGCTGATCATCGCCGAGGACGTCGAGGGCGAGGCGCTGGCCACCCTGATCGTCAACAAGGTGCGCGGCACCTTCAAGTCGGTTGCCGTCAAGGCTCCCGGCTTCGGTGACCGCCGCAAGGCGATGCTGACCGACATCTCGATCCTCACCGGCGGCCAGGTCGTCAGCGAGGAGCTCGGCCTGAAGCTCGACGCGGTGACCATCGACATGCTGGGCCGGGCCCGCAAGGTCCAGGTGACCAAGGACGAGACCACGGTCGTCGACGGTGCCGGCGACGCCGAGCAGATCCAGGGCCGGGTCAACCAGATCCGGGCCGAGATCGAGAAGAGCGACTCCGACTACGACCGTGAGAAGCTGCAGGAGCGGCTGGCCAAGCTGGCCGGTGGCGTCGCGGTGATCAAGGTCGGCGCGGCCACCGAGGTGGAGCTCAAGGAGCGCAAGCACCGCATCGAGGACGCGGTGCGCAACGCCAAGGCAGCCGTCGAGGAGGGCATCGTCCCTGGTGGTGGCGTCGCCCTGGTGCAGGCCGGCAAGACCGCCTTCGACAAGCTCGACCTGGTCGGCGACGAGGCGACCGGCGCGCAGATCGTGAAGATCGCGCTGGACGCCCCGCTGCGGCAGATCGCCGTCAACGCCGGCCTCGAAGGCGGCGTCGTGGTGGAGAAGGTCCGCAACCTGGAGGCCGGCCACGGCCTCAACGCCGCCAACGGCGACTACGTGGACCTGCTGCAGGCGGGCATCATCGACCCGGCCAAGGTAACCCGGTCGGCGCTGCAGAACGCCTCGTCGATCGCGGCGCTGTTCCTGACCACCGAGGCCGTGGTGGCGGACAAGCCGGAGAAGACCCCGGCTCCGGCGGGTGCGCCGGGCGGCGGCGAGATGGACTTCTGAGTCCAGCCACGCCGCAGTAGCGACAAGAAGGTAGCGACAAGACCGCAGGGCGGTTACCGGGCAGCTTCCCGGTAACCGCCCTGCGGCGTCTCTGCTCCCGCCGGTCAGCCGACCGGTGCGCAGACCGGCCGAGCGCCGATCAGGCGTTGGACCGGGCGGCCTGCACCGCCGCGTACGCGTCGACCAGGCCGGCGCCGGTGAGGTTCGCCGGGTCACCGCAGGTGTCACCGCCCCCGGTGCCGGCCTCGGCAGCGGTCTGCCGCAGGATCCGCGCCGTGCCGTCCAGATCACCGATCAGCTCCGGTTGCGCCGACCACAGCAGCGCCACCACCCCGGCCACCTGCGGGGTCGCCATCGACGTACCGTCCAGCGCCGCGTACCCGCCGCCCGGCATCGCCGACAGGACGTCGGCGCCCGGCGCCACCAGGTCCGGCTTGACGGTGCCGTCCGGTGCCGGGCCCCGGCTGGAGAAGTCGGTGACCTCCCGGTCGGCGTCCACCGCGCCGACGGTCAGCACATCGGTGTACGGGGCCGGTGGGTCGTCGACCGAGCTGCAGAACGGGCCGGTGTTGCCGGCGGCGGCCACCATCATCAGCCCGGCGGCGGCCAGCGCCTCGGTGGCCGGCCGCAACGAACCCAGGTCACAGCCTTCCAGCTCCGGGCAGCCCCAGGAGTTGGTCAGCACGTGCGGGGCGCGCTCCGGTCGCCCGTCGGCGAACGGGTCGCCCCCGGTCGGGAATGGGGCCAGCATGAACTGCAGGCAGTCCAGGTAGCGTGCCGGGTTGCCGAGGTTGCGGTCCAGGTTGACACAGCCGACCCAGGACGCGCCCGGCGCGACCCCGATCGAGGTGTCGCCGACAGCCGAGCCGAGCGTGTGGGTGCCGTGCCCGTTGTTGTCGGTCGGCGTACCGGTGCCGTTCCACGGGTCGAACCAGGAGTCGCCGCCGCCCCGGAACCCGTCCGCGAGCGCCGGGTGGTCGCCGTCCACCCCGGAGTCCGAGGCGCCGACCACGATGCCGGCGCCCTCGACACCAAGCTCCGTCCAGACCCGTTCGGCACCGAGCATGGTGATGTTCCACGGCGGGGTACGCGGAGCGGGCTGGTCGCCCCGTTCGGGCTCGACCGTGGCCGGCAGCGGCCGCAGCTGCTGACTGATCAGCACCCGGTCGACGTCGTCCCGCCGGGTCAGCCAGGGCCGCAGCGCCGGCCCGGCGTCCACCTCTATCGCGTTGACCAGGTAGTACGGCGTGTAGGACAGCCCCCACCCGTCCAGATCGTCGCGCAGGTCGGCCTGGCTGGCCTCGGCGGTGTCGACCAGCCGTTGAAAGACCGTACGGACCCGTTCGTCGCGGGCCTGCGGTCCGGTGCCGCGCGGCACGTCGGACAGGTCGGCCTGCTCCCGCAGCACCACGAACAGCCGTTCGCCGTGCAGTCCCGGCTGCCCGACGGCGAGGTGCACGGCGGCACCGGCCACCGCCAGCACCGCGACGGTGGCCACCGCCACCCACCGCAGCGGTCGACCCGCCAGCCGTGGTGGTCGACCCGCCCGCCGCCAACCGAGACCGAAGCCGAGGCCGACACCCAACGCGAGCGCCAGCGCCAGCCCGACGCCGGCACCGACCGCCGCCCAGAACGGCACGTCACGGCCGATGGCCAGGAGCAGCGAGACCTCTTCCGGGTCGAGCAGGGCCAGCGGTCCGGCGGCGGACAGCCCGGCCAGTACGCCGACCGGCGCGCTGGACCGGTCGGCGGCCCAGCCGATCGCCGCTGCCGCGTACCCGATCGGCGGCAGCACCAGGATCGCGGCCAGGTGCCCGCCGGGTTGGCCGATGCCGGCGGCGAGCAGCAGCAGCCCGACCCCGGCGACCGTCCCGCCGAGCAGGATGGTGCGCACCGCCGAGCGCCCCTGCGGGCCGGCACCGATCGCCGTCCAGAACCGGCGGGGCAGCAGTTCGGCGGCGTACCAGCCGATCGCGGCCGCTGCGGCGACGGCGAGTGCCGTCTCCACCGCGCCGCCCAGCGCGCCGACCCACAACCAGGGCAGCAGCATGACCAGCCCGGCCGCGACGGCGAGCAGGACAGCGACCATCCGGTCCGCCTTGCCGGACTGAGCGTGAGCTGGCTCGGCCTGAGCTGACTGAAGCTGACCTGGTTCGGCCTGACCTGGTTCGGCCTCGCTCGGTTCGGCCCGGCGCCGTAGCGCCCGCAGCCCGGCGGCGCCGCCGGCGGCGAGCACGGTGAGCGTTGCCAGGTACAGCTCATGGTGGACGGTCGGTACGGCCCGCAGCAGCCCGAAACCGCCGAGGGCGAACGCGGCGACCAGCCAGGCCCGGCCGGTCGCCCGCACCGCCGGTGACCGGGGCACCAGCGCCAGCAGCATGGTGGGTACGCCGACCAGCAGTGCGTTGCCGAACGCGATCAGCGGCCAGACCACCGCCGGGGTGGGCAGCCCACTGGCCAGCAGGACCTGATCGGTCAGCCAGCCGCCGGCCTGCGCGAACACCGTTACACCGACCGACCAGATCGCGATCGCCACCGCGGCGACCGTCGGCCACACGCTGGCCGGCGGCGGCCCGGCGGCGGCGGACGGCTGCATCGGGTACGGCGGCTGCATCGGGTAGGGCTGACCGGGGTACGGGTAGCCGGGATGACCGGGCGGCTGCGTCATGTCCGTCACCCTAGGCGGCCGGATACGGTGGAGAGGTGCGTGACCCTGCCGTCTCCCGGTACGCCGCCGGCCAACTGTCCGTGACCCGCCGCGCCGCCGATCTGCGCCGCCTACGTGGCGAGCGGTTCGACGTACTGGTGATCGGGGGTGGGGTGACCGGCGTCGGCGCCGCCCTCGACGCCGCGTCGCGCGGTCTCAAGGTGGCGCTGGTCGAGGCCCGCGACTACGCCGCCGGCACGTCCAGCCGGTCCAGCAAACTGATCCACGGCGGGCTGCGCTATCTGGAGCAGCTCGAGTTCGGGCTGGTGCACGAGGCGTTGACCGAGCGTGGGCTGCTGGCCACCCGGATCGCCCCGCACCTGGTCCGGCCGGTGCCGATCCTGGTTCCGCTGCCGCAGGGTGGCGCCAGCGGGCCACGGGCGCTGCCCGGCCGGCTCTGGCGGCGGGCCTACTACGGCACCGGGGTCGCCGCGTACGACGCGTTCGCCGGGGTGTTTGGCGGCGGCCGGGGGATGCCGCTGCACCGGCACCTGTCCCGCGAAGGCACCCGGCGGCTCTTCCCCAGCCTGCGGTCGGACGTCGTCGCCGGCGCCATCCGCTACCACGACGGTCAGGTCGACGACGCCCGGCTGGTGGTCACCCTGGCGCGGACCGCGGCCAGCCTCGGCGCGGCCGTGGTGACCAGCGCCCGCGCCGTCGGCCTGCTGCGCCAGGCCCGCGAGGTGACCGGGGTGCGGGTCCGGGACATGGAGGCCCGGCCCGGCGATCCGGACGCCGAGTTCGAGGTACGCGCCCGTACCGTGATCGCGGCCACCGGCGTGTGGAGCGACGACGTGTCGCGGATGCTCGGCGACGTCGGGGTCCGGCCCGGCCTGCGGGTACGCGCGTCGAAGGGCGTGCATCTGGTGGTGCCCCGGTCGGCGATCACCGGTGAGGCCGGGCTGATCCTGCGTACCGCCACCTCGGTGCTGTTCGTGCTGCCCTGGGGCGGGCACTGGATCATCGGCACCACGGACACCGACTGGCGGCTCGACCGCGCCCACCCGGCCGCCTCCGAGCGCGACATCGGCTACCTGCTCGACCAGGTGAACACGGTGCTGGACCGGCCGTTGACGCCGCGCGACATCGAAGGGGTGTACGCCGGGCTGCGGCCGCTGCTGTCCGGTGAGGCGGACTCGACGTCGCGGCTGTCCCGGGAGCACGCCGTGGTGGAGCCGATGCTGGGTCTGCTGCTGGTGGCCGGTGGCAAGTACACGACGTACCGGGTGATGGCCGCGGACGTGGTGGACCGGGCGGCGGCCCGGCTCGGGGTGAACCGGCCGTCGCGGACCGCCGACCTGCCGCTGCTCGGTGCCGACGGGTTCCCCGCGATGTGGCGGGACCGGGCTGACGTGGCCCGCCGGCATGGCGTCCCGGTCGGGGTGCTGGAGCATCTGCTGGAGCGGTACGGCACCCTGGCGGTGGAGCTGCTGGCGTTGATCGGCGACGATCCGTTGCTGGCCAGTCCGGTGCCCGGCGCACCGGAGTACCTGGCTGCCGAGATCGCGTACGCGGCCCGCGCCGAGGGCGCGTTGCACCTGGACGACGTGCTGACCCGGCGGACCCGCATCTCGATCGAGACACCGCACCGGGGCAACGAGTCGGCCGGGCACGCCGCCGAGGTGATGGGCCGGGTGCTTGGCTGGGACGACGCGGTGCGGGACCGTGAGGTGGAGCACTACCGGGCCCGGGTGGCGGCGGAGCTGCAGTCGCAGCGGATGCCGGACGACGCGACCGCCGACGCGGCGCGCCTCGGCGCGGCGGATGTCCGCGGCTTCGCCGCCGACCGGGGCGTGGACTGGCCGACCGACTCCGACGTCACCGCCGGCTGAACATCCGGCTGGCCGGCTGAGCCCGCTAGCCGGCTGAAGGCCAGAGCAGTTTGCCGGGGTTCAGCAGATTCGTCGGGTCCAGCGCCTGCTTGACGGCGCGGTGCACCCGCATGCCGACCGGGCCGATCTCCTCGGCCAGCCAGTCGCGTTTGAGCAGGCCGACGCCGTGCTCGCCGGTGCAGGTGCCGCCCAGGTCCAGCCCGAGCCGCATGATCGCGTCGAACGCCGCCCGGCCGCGCGCCAGGCTGTCCGGGTCGGCCCGGTCGACCACGATGTTGGGGTGCAGGTTGCCGTCGCCGGCGTGCCCGACGACGCCGATCGGTACGGCGTGTTCGGCGGCGATCGCCTCGACGCCGTCGAGCATCCGGGCCAGCGCCGACCGGGGCACCGCCACGTCGTCGATGATCAGCCCGCCGTTGCCGGCGGGGAAGGTCCGCGCGGCGAGGCGTTCCATCGCCGGGTGGGCCAGGCGGCGGGCCTGCAGCAGGGCGGCGGCCTCGACCGCGTCGCTGGCGGCGTACACCTCGGCTGCGCCGGCGGAGGTGCACACCTGCGCGATCCGGTCCAGGTCGGTGCCGGCGGCGGCGCCGGTGTCGACCGAGGCGAGCAGCAGCGCGGCGGCGTCGGTGCGTAACCCCATCGGCCGGTACGCCTCGATGGCCTGCAGGTGGGTGCGGTCCAGCAGTTCCAGCAGGCTGGGGCTGAGCCCGCCGGAGGCGATGCCGGCGACGGCGGTGCCGGCCGCGGCGGTGGAGTCGAAGACGGCGACCAGGGTGAGCGAGGCGTCGGCGGCCGGCCGCAACGCGACGGTCACCTCGGTGATCACCCCGAGGGTGCCTTCGGAGCCGACGAACAGCCGGGTCAGGTCGTAGCCGGCGACCCCCTTGGCGGTGCGCCGACCGGTGCGCAGCACCTCGCCGCTGGCCAGCACCACTTCGAGCCCGATGACGTACTCGCCGGTCACGCCGTACTTGACGCAGCACATGCCGCCGGCGTTGGTGGCCACGTTGCCGCCGATGGTGGACGACTCCCACGAGCCGGGGTCCGGCGGGTAGCGCAGCCCGTGCCGGCCCACCTCGGCGGCCAGGGTGGCATTGACCACGCCGGGCTGGACGACGGCGGTGCGGTTGACCGGGTCGACGTCGACGATCCGGTCCATCGCGGCGGTGGAGAGCACCACCGCGCCGTCGACCGCGTTCGCCGCGCCGGCCAGCCCGGTCCGGGCACCCTGCGGCACCACGGGTACGCCGTACCGCGCGGCGACCTTGACGGTGGCGACCACCTCGGCGGTCCTGCGGGGTCGGACCACGACGGCCGGGGTGCCGGCGGCGCACAGGTCGGCCTCGTCGCGCTGGTGGCCGCGCAGCAGGTCGGGGTCGGTGAGGACCGCGGTGTCGGGCAAAGCCGCGCGGAGCGCCTCGATGAGGTCGGACATCCTCGCAGGCTAGCCAGCTCGTCGCCGGACCGGCCACCTCGGGCGTGACTGGATGGGCAATAACGCCATAAGCCGCAAATTGCTCGGTACGCTGCCCGCATGGCCGACGCCGGGAAGCCACCACGTGCGGCGGCGGCACCCCGTCTCACCGGGCTGCTCACGCTGACCCGCAGCCGGGTCGGCACCGAGGTCCGGGAACGGTCGGACCGGGTCCGCGCCAACCTCGTACTCGCCCTGCAGGCAGGTCTGGCGGCGGCGCTCGCCTGGTTCATCGCCCGCCGGGTGATCGGCCACCCGGTGCCCTTCTTCGCACCGATCGCGGCGGTGATCATCCTCAGCGCCTCGATCGGGCAACGGCTCAAACGCGCCGCCGAGCTGGTGGTCGGGGTCGCGGTCGGGATCGCCATCGGCGACCTGATCGTCATCACCATCGGCACCGGCACCTGGCAGTTGCTGCTGATCGTGCCGCTCGCGGTGATGGTCGCTGTCTTCCTGGGCAGCGGCGCGGCCCTGGTCACCCAGGCCGCGTCGTCCGGAGTGCTGGTCGCCACCCTGACGTCGCAGTCGGAGAACCTCTACCCCGACCGGTTCATCGATGCCCTGGTCGGCGGATTGGTCGGGCTGGTGGTGCTGATCCTGCTGCTGCCGCTCAACCCGCTGGTCATCGTGCGCCGGGCCGCCGATCCGGCGCTGGACGTCCTGTCCGACATGCTGATCCTCAGCGGCAAGGCGTTGGCTGGGCGGGACCGCCGCCGGGCCGAGGCCGCATCGAAGCGGCTGCACGATGCGGAGAAGGAGTTGTCCGAGTTCCGGGAGGCGGTCGAGGCGGGACACGAGACGGCGGTCCTGGCGCCGGCGCGC
The DNA here is from genome assembly GCF_056160425.1 of Micromonospora sp. ABR4_055. NCBI lineage: Bacteria > Bacillati > Actinomycetota > Actinomycetes > Micromonosporales > Micromonosporaceae > Micromonospora > Micromonospora sp. ABR4_055. The sequence goes on along the minus strand of NZ_JBSWXD010000027.1, from coordinate 25,592 downwards.
TGGCGGGCCCGCGGCCCGCTGGCCCAGTACGCCGAGAGCGCCGAGTACGTCACCCGAGGGCTGCGTAACTCGCGGGTGCTCACCCGGCGGGTGGTCTCCCTGCTGACCGAGGACGAGCCGGTGCCGTCCGCCCTGCCGGAGGCGGTCTGTCACCTCGGCGACGCGGTGCGCATCCTGCGCCACGAACTCGACACGGGTACCGACCCGGTGCACACCCGGCGGCGGGCGCTGGATGCCGCCCGGTGCGCCGGTGCGGCGTACGACGCCGGGGTGGGGTTCAACGGCAGCGTGGTGGTAGCCCAGGTCAGGGCTACCGCGAGCGACCTGGTCCGGGCCAGCGGGATCGAGGCTGGCACGGTCGAGGAGATGGTCAGTGAGGCGTTCGGGCGCGACGGCCCGGAATGACCGGCCGGGCGACACGCTGCCCGCCGTTGGTTGGTGCTGGCTACGCTAGCCCAATGTCCGACACTGTCCCCGGTGGTCCATCCGGCTCCCGCCCTGCGGCGGATTCGAGCGATCCGACCGAACCGGTGGATGCGGTGTCTCCGCCCGAGCAGCCAGCTCCGGAGACGTCGGCGGAGCCGGTGTCTCCGGCCGACCCGCCAACCGCGGCGGCGTCGGTGGACGGGGTCGTGCCGGCCGGTCGGCTGCGGCGTAGCGTCTGGCTGCGCTGGCTGGCGTTGGCCGGCATCGTGGTGCTGATCGCCGGCTGCGGCGTCGCCATCCTGGTCTACCTCGGCACCGCGCTCGGCCCGGTCGCGTTGACCGTCGGCGTCATCGCGGCGGTGCTGCCCGTACCGGTGCTGGTCGCCTGTTTCCTGTGGCTGGACCGGTACGAACCGGAGCCGGTGCGCTACCTCGCCTTCTGCTTCGCCTGGGGGGCGTTCGTCTCCACGTACGCCTCGCTGAACGTGAACAACTTCTCGGCGGATCTGCTCTACAACCTGGGTTACTCGGAAGCGCTGGTGGCGGTGCTGGTGGCGCCGTTCATCGAGGAGCTGACCAAGACCCTCGGCCCGATCCTGCTGCTGCTGACCCGCCGCCGCGAATGGTCCGGCATCACCGACGGGATCGTCTACTGCGGCATGTCCGCGATCGGCTTCGCGATGGTGGAGAACATCCTCTACCTCGGCGGATACGGCTACGCCGCCGGCGCAGAGCAGTACGGCCCGGCGACCGGTGCGCAGAACGTCTTCGCCATCTTCATCGTCCGGATCCTGTTCACCGGCTTCGCCCACCCCCTGTTCACCTCGATGGCGGGTGTCGGTCTCGGGGTGGCCGCGCGCAGCGCCGACCGGCGGATCCGGGTGCTCGCGCCGACCGCTGGGCTGCTGCTGGCGATGATGCTGCACGGGGCCTGGAACCTGATCCCGACGCTGGTCGAGGCGACCGGCCAGACCCTGATCCTGCTGTACGGCTACATCGGCCTGATGGTGCCGATCTTCTTCGGCATGGTCGGCTTGGCGGTGTGGCTGCGCAGCTGGGAAGGGCGGCTGACCGAGCGGGTGCTGCCCGACTACGTCCGGGCCGGCTGGTTCACCCCGCCGGAGGTGGCGGCGCTGGGCAGTCTGGGCCGGCGGCACTCGGCGCGTCGCTGGGCCAGCCGGGTGGCCGGCGAGCCGGGCGTACGGGCGATGCGCGACTTCCAGGCCGCCGCCACCAAGCTGGCGCTGCTGCGCGACGGCCTGCTGCGCGGCCTGGAGAGCAAACCGAAGGAGCTGGCCCGGCACGCCAAGGAGGAGCAGCGGCTGCTGACCGCGCTGGCCGGCTACCGGCAGGCGTTCGTCGGCCGGGACCCGCAGGCGCCGCACGCGCTGTGGAACGGGGTGGACTACCAGATCGCCTTCCCGGACGGCAGCCAGCGGCAGGTGCCCGCGCCGGATGAGCCGGTGGTGCCGATCCCGGTGGTGCTCACCGCGCCACCGCCGCCTCCGCCACCGACGTTCGCCGGCTACCCGGGCTGGCCCGGAGCCGGGCCGGGCACCCCGCCCGGTTACGGCCCACCCCCGTTCTCCGGCTACGGCCCCCCGCCCCCCGGTTACGGTCCACCGCCCCCGTACTCCGGCTATGGCGCACCGCCTCCGCCGGGGTACGGTCCGCCGCCCGGCTACGGCCCACCCCCGGGCTAGCGGGAGGTCAGCAGCGGGTCAGCCCGAGCGCCGTCGCCAGCCGGGCGACGCCGGCGACCTGCGGTCCGTGGCGGGAAATCTCAGCCACGAGGGTACGGGCGGAAGGTCGGGAGCGGATTTCAGCCGGTGCGACGCGGTCCGCCTCGACCACCCACCGTCCCGCCGCCGTGAAGTCGCCGACGTCGAGGTGTGCGCCAGTTCGACGGCCGCCGGGCTGAAGCTCGCCGTACGGTAGTCCTGCCCGTCGCCAACTTGCCCGGCGACGTGGGTAGCCCGACCGAGCAGCTCACTGGCGTTGGCGGTGTCGCCGCAGCCGGCGGCGGCCAACCCGGCCTGCAGCAGCAACGTCCCGTACACCGCCCGGGAACCCGGTCTCGCCTGCCCATCGGTGGATGCGGCGACTCGCTCGGCGGCGTCGATCGCCGTGGTCATCGCCAGCCGGCTCTGGCTCAGCCCGCGCAGCGCCTGGGCGAGCGGCACCGCCGCCGACCCGGCCAGGATCGGATCGCTTCCCGCGGTGGCGAGTGCCCGGTCGGCGGCCAGCCAGGCCAGGTCCGCCTCGCCGATTTTGACCAGCACGAGCGAAGTGACCCGGTACGCCTGCACCAGCAGACCCGTACCATGTTCCGGTCGCGCGCTGTGCAGTCGCCGTGTGGCGTCCAGCAGCTCCGGCACCGTCCGCAGCAGCCGAGGATGGTCCCCGTGCCGGTACGTCGACCAGGCGTGCGCCACCCGCTGCGACACCTCCCCGGCATCGGGTGCCGGCCCGGCCGGCCCGGCGGCGAACACCTCATATCGCGCGAGTGCCGCCCGGACCGCGTCGACACCGACCACCGCGCTGCCGGACTGCGGCTGGCCGGTGTCGCCCAGCAACTCCGTCGGGTCGACCCGCAGCACGTCGGCAACCTGCTGGATCAGCGAGAACCGGTCCAGCGTGCGGACACCGCGCTCCACCTTCTCCACCCAGCTCTTCGACCGGCCGATCCGGTCGGCGAGCACCTGCTGGGCCATCCGCCGCCGGACCCGCCACAGGGCCACCCGACGCCCGACCACCACACTCACCGCTCACGGCCGGGTGGGCACGGCCACGGCGTCCCCTCCGGGCACACCGCACAGCACCACGACGGACGCACCGGCTCGTGCACCGGCCCACCGCCACCGGCCTGGGGCTTTCTCACCGCAGGTAGTGCCGGCCGGCGTTACCGCCCCGCCGCTCGGCGCGGTCGGTCCGGGTCGCCGGCCGCCGGTCCGGCGGCGGCACCGTACGGTCGGCGTACCGCCGCCGACCCGGCACCGGATACACCACATCGACCGGTATGTTCGCACGCTGAAACCATTTTCCGAACACAACGTCCCCCTCGACGAGTGTGGAGGGCGGCGACCCGAGGTGGCTCTCCGTGTCGACCCCGGGCCGCCGCCCAGTGGGCGGGCCCGACGCGCGAAAAGGGCGATCGCGGGTACGGCGTCGGGCCCAGCTGGCAGGTCGCTGATCCACAGGTGATGCGACCTGGTCTTAGCCTGGCCGGCGCTTGGGCGACGGTCTACAGTGTCGCCGTCCGCCAGCGCTGGCTACTGTCCGCCGTCACATTGACGGCTGATGTATCGCGCACAGCTCATCCAGCTCGGCGGCCGGCACCCCGACCCGGGCCAGACCTCGGCGTACCCGGTCGACCCGCCACCAGTTCGACGCCGCGACCCGGCCCGAGGTGACCGCCGTCGTGACCTGCGCTATCGACTCGTGCGGGTCCATCGACAGTACGGCCTGGCCGAGATCCAACCGGGCCGACGCGATCCGCCGGGGGCGGCTGCCCTCGGCGAGTAGCCGGGCCAGGACATCGCCGGCCTCGGTGGCGGCGGCCGGATCACCTACCCACGCCAAGGTGGTCGCCACGTACGCTCGGGCTTTGCCCGGGTCGTAGCGGTAGTGGTGCTCGGGCCGGTCCGGCTGGCTCAGCGGCGACACCATCCGCTCCAGCTGGGCCAGTCGTCGCCCGGTGGCAGGTCGGTCGCCGAGCAGCGCCAGCGCCCGCCCGGTCTGTGCGGTCGCCTGCAGCTTGGCGCTGCTGCCGGTCGGAGCGACGGTCTGCGCCCCTTCGGCCAGGGCAAGCGCCGTCGCGGGGTCGCCGGCGGTGAGCGCCTCCCAAGCGTGGGTTTCCAGGCACCATGCACGGATCTCGGCGTGTTCGGTGTGGGCGGCCATTTCGCTGGCGGTGTGCAGATGACCGGCAGCGGCACCGTTTCGCCGTAGGTCGATCAGCACGGTAGCGGTGAGCAGCGACAGCCATCCGCCGGCGACGAGGATCCGTCGGTGCTGGTCCAGGGTCATCCGGCGGCCGGAACCGATCAGGGTGGTGACGTAGGTCAGGTGTCGGCGGACGCGTGGCAGGAGGACGTGCGACGCGGTGACGGGGTAGGCGACGGCAAGTTCGTCGACGGCCGCTTCCAGACCAGCGAGGCTGCTGCTGCTGATGTCGGTGGCCGCGACCCGGCGGGCCAGTTCGGTGGAATCGTGTGCGCCGTCGTCGGTGAGCATCGCGGAGAGCACACCACCGGTGTCGAGCACGTCGTCGAGCCGATCGGCGACCTCGGGCCGCGGTGTCTTGCGACCGGTTTCCAGATCGTGCAGATATGACTTGGCGTAGTGCGCCTTGGCGGCGAGATCACGCAGCGAGAGCCCGGCCTGCTGACGCAACCGGCGCAAGGTCGACGGCCATCGTGGGTCGATGATGCGGGTCATGCGCGTCACCACCTTGTCAGCTGCCGGGTGGCACCGACCAACAACCTTCTGGCTCTTGCCGCTGCACCAGACGTTACTCCGTGTACCTATCACCACACAGGCTTCTCTCGGCACAGAGCGTGGAGGGCGGCGACCCGAGGTGGCTCTCCGTGTCGACCCCGGGCCGCCGCCCAGCGGGCGGGCCCGACGCGCGAAAAGGGCGATCGCGGGTACGGCGTCGGGCCCAGCTGAGCGGACGGCGGGCCGGGCGGTGTTCCGCTGTGTGATGGTGCGCGACCCGGCACCGCCGTCCTACGTAGAAGGATGCCGAGTTGATCACTGAGAGTGAATGCAAGGGTTGTGCCCGTTGTCCGGCAGACCCCAAAACCGGTACTCCCGGTGCCGGTTGCGCAGGTCAGGCGGCCTGGCCGTCCATCAGTGCGGCGAGCTTCGCCAGCTCCTGGCCCATCGCCCGGCGTCGACTGGTAGTGATCATGCGGACGGTGTCGCGGGCGTACCGCTGGTGTCGCAGCCACACTGGAGCGTCGGCGGCCAGCTCGCTGAGCACCGCCGTTGCCTCCGACCAGTCCCGCAACTCAGCGTGCGCGCGGGCGACGTCGAGCCGGTGTCGCCGCCACGAAGTCTTCTCAGCACCACCACGGCGGACATTGGTCGCCAGGTCAAGAACCCGGCGCGGCTCGCCAGCGACCGCCGCCGCCTCGGCCCGCATCATGTCGACTTTGGTTGACCGCATTCCACCAACGATCGTCAGGTGACCAGCACTGACCGGCCGGCTGCCCAGCCGGGCCGCCGCAGCCGCCGCCGCGTCGAGTTGGGCGACCGCGTCGTCCGGCCGGTTGTCCCGCGCGGAAGCGGCGGCTGCCGCCATCATCAGCCAGCCCCACACCGCGAGTTCATCTGGTGTGGCTCGGGAGATCCGTGGCTCGACGCTGTCAGCGGTGGCGATCGCCAGCCGCTCCGCGTCGGTCAGCCGGCCCTGGCGCAGCAACAGCCATGACATGCGCTTGACCGTCGTCGCGCTGAGCAGCTCGTCGCCGGCAGATGCGGCAGCGTCCTGGGCGGCGTTCACCGCCTGGTAGGCGAGGTCGACCGCGCGTACCTGGATCAACAGGCTGCTGGTCAGGTCATAGGTGCGGGCCAGGGTCCGGTATGCGGCAGGCCTGTTGGCGTCGTCGGCGTTCTCGACGGCGTGCCGGGCTCCGGCGATGAGTGGTGGCAGCACGGCCAACGCTGCGGCGTAGTCGCCCTGGTGGTAGGCGCGGTCCGCCTCGGCGAGCCGTCCCGGGACACCCGCTGCAGGCAACGCCGGCACCTCGTCAGCGATGAGCCCGGCTGGTCCACGGGCCGGGATCAACACCCGACGCAGGTCGAGCAACGCGAGCGGACGATGACCGCGTTCCCGGCGGGCTGCCCCGGTGCTCGCATCCCCGAGCAGAGTCGTCGTCGGCACGCCCAGCGCCCGCGCGATCGCATGCAACGTCGCGATCCGAGGCGTCGTACGCTGATTCGTCTCCAGCTTGCGGATCGTCTCGGTGCTCACTCCGGCCGCTGCCGCGAGCTGTTCCTGAGTGATCGACTGCCGGCGCCTGACCTGCGCGATGTTGTCGCCGATGGTGGCCATCCGTGGTCCCTCCCCGTCAACGGTCTGGACAGCGGCACACCAGCCCGCGATCCCCGGCACACCACCACATCAGACCGTACTCTGCGTACCCGCCGCCATCCAGGACCGCCGATAGCCGTCAGGCATGATCAACGTCGTCTCTGGTGAAGCCAAGGTCATCTCGCCTGATGTCAGATCATGGTCATTCCTGGTCGCCGGATCGGTGCCGGCCATATCCTGCTGGCCGTTGTAGAGGGTTCGGCTTGCAGGCGACCGATGGCGGCGTCGAGGCGATCGCCCACACGGGACAGGGACGGTGCCGGGTTGACAGATGATCCAGCCTCAGCGACGTCGGCCGGTCATCTCGGGGAACCGGAAACGCCGGTACGTGGCAAGTCGACGGCAACCGTCAGCCAACTGGCGGAGGTGCATGCACCGACTCGCAGTGGCTGGCAAGGAGGCGATGATTGCCAGCAGAGTCGGGGGTCGGGTGGCGAGGGTATGGTTGCGTACATCCCGGTTCGCCGACGTGGCGACCTCGACCTTGACGCTTGGCGAGGACGCAAGCGCCTTCTACGACGTCGGCTGGGCCCAGTCGTCTACCGGACAGCTGCGGCCGGCGCTAGCCAGCTACGAGCAGGCGCTGCGTCTGTACCGTGAGGCCGGCAACCGCTGGAATGAAGCGGCCACGCTCAGCAGTATCGGTCGTGTGTATGACGGGTTGGGGGATCGGCGGCGGGCGTTGGTGTTTTTGGAGGAGGCGTTGCCGATTTTGCGGGAGGTGGGTGATCGGGCTGGTGAGGCGGTCACTCGGTACAACATCGCGATGATTCACCGGGCGGTGGGGGATCTGGACAAGGCAATCGGCGAGCTTGAACTCGTCGTCGAGCTTGACCGCTAGGTGGAGCATCCGGACCTCGCGTCCGACACCGCCATGCTCGAACAGGTACGCCAGGAACGAGCCGCAGCACAGAGAGCGACCTGACCAGTCGGAAGCGAGTCGACCCGTGATCGGATGCGGGTGATCTGACGTGGCGTCGGCGTGTCGAGTTGATGGGGTGTAGTGGATCAACGCAGAGCGGCGGTGTCAGGTCAAGGCGGCCTGGCCGTCCATCAACACGGCGAGCTTCGCCAACTCCTGGCCCATCGCCCGACGTCGACTGGTGGTGATCATGCGGACGGTGTCGCGGGCGTACCGCTGGTGTCGCAGCCATACTGGAGCGTCGGCGGCCAGTTTGCTGATTATCGGCCGTGACGATCGCGAGGGTGGTTGCCCGCGACCTGGTCAGCGATGCGTAGGCAGAGAAGGCGGCGCCTGCGCTCACACCACCAGCAACGGAACGCGTAGACCGCTGTAGGTTCCCGGTGAGCGGGTCACCACGACACCGCGTACCGCCGCAGCCTCGTGCACGACGTGCCGAGCGGGCAGACTTCCCGGCCAGCCACCGATCTCGATCGCGGTGTGCTCGGTCAACGGCAGCGACTGCACTCCCTGAGTCAACAGGATGCCTTCCCAACCGCTCCGGCCAGCGTTCAGCTTCTCTTCGGCCTCAGCGATCGCGGTCGTGGGCAGCAGGACCTGCAGCCAGCCGGACTCGGCCTGGTCGAGCAGCTCGCCAAGCTCCCGGTAGCCGTTAAAGAGATCAATCAGCGCCGAGCCGTCGAAGACCCGTGGTGGGCGTAGCCTCACGCCGCTGCCTGCCCCCGTACGCCCCAGATCCGCTCAGCGTCGGCGTCCGCGCGGTCCTGCGCCGCTTCCAACTCCGCAAGCTCATCCGCGCTCAGCGGCAAGGGCGCCGCCTGACCCAGGGCAGCTGCCAAGCGCTGCACCGCCGTCAGCGGCTCAGGAGTGGTCTCATCTGGCGTCACACGCCGATCCTACTATCGGATGCCGCCGCAACGGGCCCCGCCGCTGGCGTGCAGAGACGGCGTGGGCTGTTGAGCTACAGGTACAGGCCGGTGGAGTCTTCTTCGACCCGTTGGGCGGCCACCGCGTGCACGTCGCGTTCGCGGAGCAGGACGTAGCCGCGGCCGTGCAGCTCGACCTCGGAGCGGTCCTCCGGGTCGAACAGCACCCGGTCACCGGTGACGATCGAGCGTACGTTCGGTCCGACCCCGACCGTGGTCGCCCAGGACAGTCGCCGGCCCACCGACGCGGTGGCCGGGATCACGATGCCGGCGGTGGAGCGGCGTTCGCCCTCGCCGCCTTCGAGTTTGACCAGCACCCGGTCGTGCAGCAGGCGGATCGGCAAACCGTTGTCGTGTGGTGGGTCGGCGGTCACGACCGAACCGTACCGCGTGCGTGTGCCGGCCGGTCGCGGGTGGGTCGGCCGGATGGTTGCCCGATGCCCGTACGGGGCACATCGGGGAGAGTCCAGGGAGGTAGCGGCAGCAACGACGCACATGTGCCCGCTACCGTGTACGCACCGATACTCGACTCCGGGGGTTCGCTTGAGCCGGCTGCAACAAATGAGAGGGCGGCTACGCCAGGCGTACGAGGCCGGGCGGGAGTCGGTGCGGGCCGCCCGGGAGCGGGAACGGTCCCGCCGGGCCGCCGCGGCCGGTGCCGCCGACGAGCTGGCCGGCGCGGGTGCCGACCCGGGCGCGGAGACCCCGCCGCCGGGCGACGGACATCTGTCGACCACGAGCCGCGACGACGCGGACGTGCCGCACGCGCTACGGATCGCCGCCGCCTGGTCGTGGCGGTTGATCGTGATCGGGATCGTCGGTTGGGCCTTGCTGCGGGTCATCGGCAACGTCCGGATCGTCATCATCCCGGTGCTGGTGGCGTTGTTGCTCGCCGCGCTGCTCGCCCCGGCGGTCGGCTGGCTGCTGCGGGCCCATGTGCCCCGCACCCTGGCCACGGCGGTGGTGCTGATCACCGGGCTGGCCGGGGTGGTCGGCACGCTGACCCTGGTGGTCAACGAGTTCATCACCGGACTGCCGGACCTGAGCGAGAAGGCGTCCAGCGGCATCGGGGAGATCCAGCAGTGGCTGCGCACCGGGCCGCTGAAGCTCGACGACGGCCAGCTCGACCAGTACGTCGAGGCCGGTCAGAACTGGATTACCGAGAACACCCAGACGTTGACCAGCGGCGCGGTCTCCACCGCCGGTACGGTCGTGGAGCTGTTCACCGGTGCGCTGCTGGTGCTGTTCTCGACGTTCTTCTTTCTCCGGGACGGGCAGCGGATCTGGCGGTTCATCGTCGGCATGTTCCCGGTCGCCGCGCGCTGGCGGGTGGACGACGCCGGTAGCGCGGCCTGGACGACCCTGGTCGCCTATGTCCGGGCGACCGTGCTGGTGGCGTTCATTGATGCCGTGGGCATCGGGATCTTCCTGGTGCTGTTCGACATCCCGTTCGCGTTCGCGTTGGCCGCGCTGGTGTTCCTGGGGGCGTTCATCCCGATCGTCGGCGCGACCCTCTCCGGCGCGGTGGCCATCCTGGTGGCCCTGGTGGACAGCGGCTGGGTCACCGCGTTGATCATCCTGGGTGCGGTGATCGCGGTTCAGCAGCTGGAGGGCAACGTCCTGCAGCCGTTGATCATGGGGCGGGCGGTGGCGATCCACCCGCTGGCCGTGGTGCTCGCGGTGACCTCCGGTGTGGTGCTGGCCGGCATCGTCGGCGCGCTGGTCGCCGTACCGCTGATCGCGGTGCTGAACACGGCGGTACGCCGGCTGGCCCGCCGCCGCCACGTCCCGCCGCCGCCACCGCCGGAGTCCGTGGTGATCGGCACCAGCCCACCGTGACCCGACCACAGCCGCCCGGCTGCTGACCCGCCCACCTCGCGGCGGGTCAGCTGGCGGCGAGTCGGCGCAGCGCGCCCTGCACCACCTCGGGCCGGGTGGTGTACCAGAACGGCGGCAGCGAGCGGCGCAGGAACGCACCGTAGCCACGGGCGGTCTCCAGCCGGGAGTCCAGTACCGCCACGACGCCCCGGTCACCGGTGGACCGGATCAGCCGCCCGGCGCCCTGCGCCAGGCGTACCGCCGCGATCGGCACGCTGACCGCCGAAAACCCGGAGCCGCCGGCGGCGTCCACAGCGGCGGCGCGGGCGGCGGCCAGCGGCTCGTCCGGCCGAGGGAACGGCAGCCGGTCGATCACCACCAGCTGGCAGGCGTCGCCGGGCACGTCCACCCCCTGCCACAGCGACATCACGCCGAACAGGCAACTCGCCTGGTCCTCCCGGAACCGGCGGACCAGCAGCGGCAACGCCTGCTCGCCCTGCACGTGCACGGTCAGCCCGGTCCGCGCCCGGACCAGCTCCGCGGCCTGCTGCGCGGCCCGTCGGGAGGAAAACAATCCGAGGGTACGGCCGCCGAGTGTGCCGATCAGCGACAGCAGCTCCTCGCCGGCCTGGGCGGGCAGCCCGGAGACGGTCGGCCGGGGCAGGTGCGCGGCGACGTACAGGATGCCCTGCTTGGGGTAGTCGAACGGGGAACCGACGTCGAGTGACCGCCAGCTGAGATCGTCGGCCGTGACCGCCTCGGTCTGCTCGGTGGCCGGGGTAGCGGTCTCCAGACCCAGCGACCGGGCCACCGTGTCGAACCGCCCGCCGAGGGTCAGGGTGGCGGAGGTGGCCACCACGGTCCGCTCCTCGTAGAGGTGGCTGGACAGGGTGCCGGCCACCGACAGCGGAGCCACCACCAGCGCCCGGCGGTTGGCGGCCGGGCCGTCCGGCTTCTCCACCCAGGCGACGTCGTGTTCGGCCTCGTCGAGCAGCCGTTGGGCGGTCGTGGAGAGCTCGTCCAGCACCGACTTGGCCTGCTGTTTGCGCACCGGGTCCGGGTCGTCGGCCTTGATGTCGCCGATCTTGTCCAGCGCGGCCCGGGTCGCCGACTCCAGCAGGGTGCACGCCTCGTGCAGTGCTGGCGGCAGACCGCTGGTCAGCCGCCCGGCCGGCGACTCGCCCAGCCCGACGGCGAGGGCGTCACCGGCCTCGGTGAGCTGCTCGGCGGTCTCCGGCGGCAGCAGCGGCCGGGCCCGCCGGGCGGCCCGGTCGATCACGTCCGGGGTGAGCTCGGCCTGGGCGGCCGACGAGACCCGGTCGGCCAGCTCGTGGGCCTCGTCGACGATCAGCAGCTTGTGCGGCGGCACGATGTGCCGGCCGGCGAGCATGTCGACGGCGAGCAGGCTGTGGTTGGTGACGACCACATCGGCCTCGCGGGCCCGGAACCGGGACGCCTCGGCGAAGCATTCCTCGCCGTACGGGCAGCGGGCCGCCCCGACGCATTCCCGGGCCGGCATCGACACCTGCCGCCACACCTGGTCGTCGACGCCGGGATCCAGCTCGTCGCGGTCGCCGGTGTCGGTCTCCATCGCCCAGTCGCGCAACCGTTGCACCTGCTTGCCTAGCCGGTTCGCGGCACCCAACCAGCGGGTGCCGCCGCCGCTGCCGCCGCCAGCGTCGCCGCCGTTGTCGCCGGCGGCGTCGAACAGGTCGGTCGGCTCCTCCTCGGCCGAGTCCTCCAGCCGGGCCAGGCACAGGTAGTGGTGCCGGCCCTTGAGGACGGCGAAGGTGGGCCGGCGGCGCAGGATCGGCTCGACCGCGTCGGCGAGCCGGGGCAGGTCGTGCTCGACCAGCTGGGACTGCAGCGCCAGGGTGGCGGTGGAGACCACCACCGGGCCGTCGACGGTCAGCGCTGGTGCCAGGTAGGCCAGCGATTTGCCGGTGCCGGTGCCGGCCTGCACGAGCAGGTGGTGCCGGGTGCGGATGGCGTCGGCGATCGCCGCCGTCATCTCCTGCTGGCCGGGCCTAGCCGCGCCGCCGGGGACCGCGCCGACCGCGGCGGCGAGCAACTGGGCGGCGCTCGGCCGACCGGTGCCGGAGCGGCCGGCCGGGCGCGGCGGGGCCGCCGGAGCGGACGCGGTGCTGGTGGTCGTCGCAGGGGTCACCCGGTGACAGTACCGATCACCACCGTCGTCCTCGGCGGTCATCCACAGCGTGCCGGCCGGTGTTGCCCGGTGACGCCCGGTGACGCCCGGTGACGCCCGGGCGCTGGCGCCGGCACTGGGGCGTCACCTGCACGTTGCCTTCCGGTGGGCGGCCATCCGTTAAGGTGCGACACATGTCCAGCGATGTCGTACGGGTGGTCTATCGCAAGTACGACGGTTCGGCCCACCGGGACTATCCGGCCCGCCGGTTGACTGAGGACGAGGTCGGCGTGTGGCTCGGCGTGCCCCGGGGCACCGAGTCGATCTACCACGGTCGCCCGTCGGTGGAGCAGATCCCGTTCGTCCTGCTGGTGCCGCGTGAGCAGTGGTGGACCTGCATGTTCAACCCGCCGCCGCGCACCAGTGAGGTCTACTGCGACATCGCCAGCCCGGCCCGCTGGGAGGACGAGTCCACCGTACACCTCATTGATCTTGATCTTGATGTGGTGCGGCGTCGGGCGACCGGCCTCGTGGAGCTGCGCGACGAGGACGAGTTCGCCGAGCACCGGGTGCGGTACGGCTACCCGGAGGACGTGGTGGAGTCGGCCTGGGCCGCCGCCCGCTGGTTGCAGGACGCGCTCGGCGACGGCACCGAGCCGTTCGCCTCGGCCTACCGGAAGTGGCTGGCGCTGGTCTGCTGACCCGACCGGCTGGTCGGCCGGCCGATCCGGTGGTCGGCCGGGTAGCGGTCGGCTGGTCGGCCGGGGGCCGGCTGGGCGATGATCGGCTGATGACTGCTGACCTGTACGAGCCACCTGTCCGGGAACTGCTACGGGTCGGCGCCGGCCGGCCGCTCGACCTGTCCGCGATCGACCCGAGGTCGACGCCGGGGCTGCCGGCGCTGTCGGTGACCGGGCCGGACCGCAAGTCGTGGGCCCGCGCCGAGGTCCGCCGCATCGGCGACGAACTGGCCGAGCAGCAGGAGATGCTGCACGCCCAGGCGGTCGCCGGCGACGCGGCCGGCCGGCGGGTGCTGCTGGTGCTGCAGGCGATGGACTGCGGCGGCAAGGGCGGCGCGGTGAAGCGGGTGGCCGGCGCGATGAACCCGCTCGGCCTGCGGATCCGGGCCTTCGGGCCGCCTACCGAGGAGGAGCTGGCGCACCACTTCCTGTGGCGGATCCGCCGGGCGTTGCCGGACGCCGGCCAGGTCGGGGTGTTCGATCGGTCACACTACGAGGACGTGCTGGTCGTACGGGTCGAGTCGCTGGTGCCGGAGGAGACCTGGCGGGCCCGCTACGACGAGATCAACGAATTCGAGGCCGGGCTGGTCGACGAGGGGTTCGTGCTGATCAAGGTGTTCCTGCACATCTCGTACGCGGAGCAGCGGGAGCGGCTGTTGTCCCGGTTGACCGATCCGACCAAGCACTGGAAGTACCACCCGGGCGATGTGGACGCGCGCAGCAAGTGGCCGGACTACCAGGCCGCGTACACGGAGGCGTTGAGCCGGTGCGCCACGGACGCCGCGCCCTGGTTCGTGGTGCCGGCCGACCGCAAGTGGTACCGGGACTGGGCGCTGGCGCACCTGCTCCGGGAGCACTTCGCGGATCTGGACCTGAGCTACCCGCCAGCTCGTTTCGACCTGCGCAAGGAGCACGCCCGGCTGCTCGCCGGGGACGGACTGAAAGTGAACGGTGGATGAACAAAGACTGACCTGTGGGTGTACAGGGGTGGGCCGCGAGCAGACGCGATTCGCTGTTACCTAGCATTCCCTGCAGAGCGCGCGGGCGTTTCCCGTGGCCAGCCCCTGTTCCCCACCGTCTCCGACGAGGTCTGCGCTGTGAAGTTCTCCTTCCGCCCGGTCGAGGGCGCCTTCTATGAACTGTTCACCAAGGCCGCGCAGAACCTCGTGCGGGGCACCGAGCTGCTCAACGAACTCGCCCTGCCCGGAGTCGACGTCCAGTCGGTCAGTGAGCGGCTCACCGAGGTCGAGCATGACAGCGACCAGATCACCCACGACCTCTACAAGAAGATCAACTCGGCGTTCATCACCCCGTTCGACCGGGAGGACATCTACCGGCTGGGCAGCCAGCTCGACGACGTGATGGACCACCTGGAGGCGGTCGGCAACCTGCTCTACCTCTACGGGCTGACCCAGCTGCCGTCGCTGCCCCGGGAGATGCACGAGCTGATCGCGGTGCTCGACCAGCAGGCCCGGGTGACCGCCGACGCGATGCCCCGGCTGCGGGCGATGAAGGACCTCGACGACTACTGGATCGAGTGCAACCGGCTGGAGAACGAGGGCGACCGGTCGTACCGGATGCTGCTGGTCCGCCTCTTCTCCGGCGAGTACGACGCGCTCACCGTGCTGAAGATGAAGGAGGTCGCCGACGAGCTGGAGGCCGCCTGCGACGCCTTCGAGCACGTGGCCAACACAGTCGAGACCATCGCGGTCAAGGAGTCCTGAGCCGGGTGAGCGCCGAACTCATCGCCGTCCTCGCGGTGATCACCGTTGCCATGGTCTTCGACTACACCAACGGGTTCCACGACGCGGCAAACGCCATCGCCACCAGCATCTCCACCCGGGCACTCACCCCACGGGTCGCCCTGATCATGGCCGCGGTCGGCAACTTCATCGGCGCCCACTTCGGCGCCGAGGTGGCCAAGACCGTCGGCAGCGGCCTGGTCGAGCTGCCGGCCGGCGTCTCCAGCCTCGGAATCGTCTTCGCCGGCGTGGTCGGCGCGATCACCTGGAACCTGATCACCTGGTACTTCGGGCTGCCCTCGTCGTCGTCCCACGCGTTGATCGGCGGCCTGGTCGGCGCCACCATCGCCGCCTCCGGCACCGTGCTGTGGGGCGGCATCGCCGGCGATGTGGTCGCACCGATGGTGCTCTCCCCACTGGTCGGCTTCGCCCTCGGCTTCCTGGTCATGCTCGCCGTGCAGTGGATCTTCCGCAACGGGCAGCCCGGCAAGCTCAACCGGGGCTTCCGGATCGCCCAGTCGATCTCGGCGGCGGCGATGTCGGTCGGGCACGGCATGCAGGACGCCGCGAAGACCATCGGCATCGTGGTGCTGGCGCTGTTCGTCGGCGGGTTCCAGTCCGACGCCGAGACCATCCCGGAATGGGTCTTCTGGACCTCGGCGACCGTGCTGGCGCTGGGTACGTACGCCGGTGGCTGGCGGATCATCCGTACCCTTGGTCGCAAGATCATCGACCTGCGGCCGCCGGAGGGGTTCGCCGCCGAGACCGTCGCCAGCTCGGTGCTCTACTTCAACGCCCTGGTGCTCGGCGCACCGATCTCCACCACGCACACCATCACCTCGGCCATCATGGGCGTCGGGGTGACCAAGCGATTGTCGGCCGTACGGTGGAACGTCGCCGGCAACATCGTCGGCGCCTGGATCCTGACCTTCCCGGCGGCCGGCAGCATCGGCGCGGTGATGTACTTCGTCGTCCGCCCGCTGTTCAGCTGACCCGGGTCGTTGGGACCAGGTCGGCGAGCAGCGCCTCGATCCGACGGCGGATCTCGTCGCGGATCGGCCGGACCGCCTCGACGCCCTTACCGGCCGGGTCGGGCAACTGCCAGTCCTCGTACCGCTTGCCGGGGAAGACCGGGCAGGCGTCGCCGCAGCCCATCGTGACGATAACGTCGGAGGACTCGGCGGTGGACCACTCCAGCCGCTTCGGGGTCTGGTCGGTGATGTCGATGCCGACCTCACGCATCGCCTCGACCGCCGCCGGGTTGACCGTCTCGGCCGGCGCGGAGCCGGCCGAGCGGACCTCGACCGCGTCGCCGCCGAGGTGACGCAGCCAGCCGGCGGCCATCTGGGACCGGCCCGCATTGTGTACGCAGACGAACAGCACACTGGGCTTGCTCACGGTGTCTCCTTCGAGGGGTGTGGGGCAACGGGTCAGCGTCGGGTGGTCGCCAGAGCGGGATCTGTCGGCTGGGCGGGCTCGGCCGGCACCACGACCTGGTCGGCGGCGTGTCCCACCCCCGGGTAGAGCGCCAGCAGCAGGGCGACTCCGATGGCGAGCCCGACGACCTGGGCGACCAGGAACGCCGGGATCGAGGCGGGCTGGATGCCGGCGAAGGTGTCGGTGAAGCCCCGGCCGATCGTCACCGCCGGGTTGGCGAACGACGTCGACGAGGTGAACCAGTAGGCGGCACCGATGTAGGCACCGACCGCAGCCGGTGCTGCGCCGGCCCGGCCCGACCGGGCCAGCGCGAAGACCAGCAGGACCAGGCCGGCGGTGGCGACCACCTCGCCGAGCCACAGGTTGCCCGCCGACCGCTCCTTGGTGGACCAGGTCACCGCCGGCAGGGCGAACATCAGGTTGGCCAGGATCGCCCCGGCAATGCCGCCGGTCACCTGCGCGGCGACGTAGCCGGTCAGATCCGGCAGGGTCAGACCGGTGCGGCTGCGTCGTCCGAGGAACCAGTCGGCGGTCGAGACGACCGGGTTGAAGTGCCCGCCGGAGACCGGCCCGAAGATCAGGATCAGCGCGCCGAGCGCGAAGGCGGTGGCGATCGAGTTCTGCAGCAGCTGCAGCCCGACGTCGTCCGGCGACAACGTCTGGGCCATCACCCCGGAACCGACCACCGAGGTGACCAGCAGGGCGGTGCCGGCGAACTCGGCCAGCAGCCGTCGCCAGAGTGCGATCGGGTTCACGCGTTCTCCACTTTCTGTAGGTCGTCCAGCAGCCGGCGGACCCGGCGCTCGATCTCGTCGCGGATCGGCCGTACGCCGTCGACGTCCTGCCCGGCCGGGTCGTCCAGCTCCCAGTTCTCGTACCGGGTGCCGGGGAAGACCGGGCAGGCGTCACCGCAGCCCATGGTGACCACCACGTCGGCGGCGCGGACCACCTCGTCGGTCCACGGCTTCGGGTACTCGCCGGAGATGTCGATGCCGCGTTCGGCCATCGCCGCGATCGCCGCCCGGTTGACCTCGTGGCCCGGCTCGCTGCCGCCGGACCAGGCGACCACCGTGTCCCCGGCCAGGTGGGTGAGGAACCCGAGCGCCATCTGGCTGCGGCCGGCGTTGTGGGTGCACAGGAAGAGCACCACCGGGCGGCCGTCGGAGTGCAGGCCCTCGACCCGGGCCAGGGCCTGCAGCCGTTGCCGGGCGAACCGCTCGGCGAGCAGCGGCAGATAGTTGGGGATGGTGCTGCCGGTGGCGAACTGGTCGTAGCTGGACGCCAGGAACCGTTCGATCGTCTCGGTGTTGTAGGTGCCGTCGAACTCCCGGGCCAGCCGGGTCGCTGCGGTACGCAGCGCCACCTGCTGGTCGATGGACAGGTCGGGGCGGACGGCATCGGTGACGTCAGACATGGTGGGCTCCGGTGGACGTGGGGGCGGTGGCCCGGCTGGTGATGGCGGGTGCCAGCCGGTGGACCCGGCCGGCGAGGTCGGCGTACGCGGCTTCGAAGGCGGCGTCGGTGTCCACCCGGACCGGGTCCGGCACCGACCAGTGCAGGTCGGGCGCGCCGGCCCCGGTGAGCTCCTCGTGGGCGTTGTCGCAGACGGCGACGACCAGGTCGCCGTCGCCGATGACGGCCGACACGTGTGCGGTGCGGGCCGGGTCGAGGTCGAGCTCGAGCCGGCGGGCCAGCGCCACCGCCCGGGGGTGCACCCGGGTCGCCGGTCGGGTGCCGGCCGAGGCGGCCGGGGTCGGGCCGGTGCGCTGCCAGAGTGCTGCGGCGAGCTGGGAACGGGCCGAGTTGTGGGTGCAGACGAAGACCACCCGGTCGACGCCGGCCAGCGGCGGTGGGGCCAGCCCGGCGAGGACGTCCGGCACCAGTTGCAGGTAGCTGCGGCGGCGGTCGCCCTCGGACCGGGCGCGGCGCAGCAGGCCTGCTTCCTGCAGGACCTTGACGTGGTGGGCGACCAGGTTGCTCGGCAGCCCGAGCCGTCGGCCCAGCTCGCCGGGGGCGGCGTCGCCGAGGTGCAGCAGGTCGACCATGGCCAGCCGGGCCGGGTCGCCGAGCGCGGCGTGCACCCGGGCGCGCCGCTCCAACTGCCCGGCGTGCACCCGGGCGCGCCGCTCCAGCGGGCGGGCGGGTGGCGGCCGGTCATCGGCACGGTGACTTGCCTCAGCGTTCATTGACTCAATGATTGCTGAGGTATTCGGCGGAGTCAAGCCGGGCGAGCGTTGTGACCCGGCCGGCAGACCGGATCAGCCAACTCCCGACCGGAATCAGTCGTAGCTGACGCCGATCTGGCCACGGATCGTGTCCAGCAGCTCCATGACCTCGAGGGACACCGCATGCGGCACCAGCGGACTCTCCCGCAGACCGGCGGCCAGGCAGCGGTGCACCTCGGCCGCCTCGTACTGGTAACCGTTGCCGGCCGGCTCGACCACCCGCACCACCTCGGGGTCGCCGGTGCCCCGGCGGAGCGTGAACTCGCTCGGGCAGATGAACGGGTCGGGCAGCGAGATCCGGCCGGTGCTACCGGTGATCGTCGCCGTCACCGGGGTAGCCCCGACGATGCCGCAGGTCAACGCGGCCACCGCGCCCGACTCGTAGCCCAGCAGCACGCCGGTGTTCTGGTCCACGCCCTCCGGGGTGAGTTTCGCCCAGGAGCGCACCGAGTCCGGCCGGCCGAGCACCAGATGCGCCAGGCTCACCGGGTAGATGCCCAGGTCGAGCAGGGCGCCGCCGCCGAGCGCGCGGTCGCGCATCCGGCTCTCCGGCGCGAACGGCCCGGCCAGGCCGAAGTCGGCGTGCACCGAGACGACCTCACCGATCGCGCCGTCGTCGATTAGCTCGCACACCCGGCGTACGGTCGGGTTGCACCGCATCCACATGGCCTCCATCAGGAAAACGTCCCGGGCCCGGGCGGTCTCCACCAGCTCGGTGCTGCTGGCCAGGTCGAGGGTGAACGGCTTCTCGCACAGCACCGCCCGGCCGGCGGCCAGACAGGTCATGGTCGCGGCGTGGTGCGCCGAGTGCGGCGTCGCCACGTAGACGACGTCGACGTCACCGTCCGCGGCGAGCTCGTCCCAGGATCCGTACGCCCGGGGAATGCCGTAGCGGTCGGCGAACGCCTGCGCGCTGGCAACCGAGCGGGAACCGACCGCCAGCACCTCGGCGTCGGGCAGCAACTGCAGGTCTTCGACGAAGCGGGCGGCGATGCCGCCGGTGGCGAGGATTCCCCAACGAGTCATGCCAGGCACGCTAGCCAGCGAGTCCGTGCGCGGCGACGGCGGGGCGTGCTGGCCGGTCTGCCGGGCGACGACCTACGCTCGGCGCGTGCCCACCGACGACGATGTCACGGCTTTCGCCGCGCCACCCGATCCGATGCTGTTCGCCGTACCCGAGGCGATGGTCGAGCAGGCCAGCCGGTTCTACGCGGCCGGCCGGGAACCGGTACGACCGCGGGTCGCCGCGACCGTGCTGCTGCTGCGCCCGACGACGGATCCGGGGCCGACGGGGGCGCCCGGCGGCCCCGGGTTCGAGGTCTACCTGATCCGGCGGGTGGCGGCTGTCGCCTTCGGCGGGGTGTACGCGTTCCCCGGCGGCGGGGTGGATCCCTCCGACGCCGCAGGCGAGCTGGACTGGGCCGGGCCGGACCCGGAGCACTGGGCGGCGCGGCTGGGGTGTCCACCGGACCAGGCGCAGGCGGTGGTCTGCGCCGCCGCCCGGGAGGTGTTCGAGGAGTCCGGGGTGCTGCTGGCCGGCCCGGACGAGACCACTGTGGTCGACGCGGTGGACGGTCCGGAGTGGGAGGTCGACCGGCAGGCCCTGCTCGCCCGGACGTTGAGCTTCGCGGAGCTGCTGCGCCGTCGGCGGCTGACCCTGCGGTCGGACCTGCTGGCCGCGTGGAGCAGGTGGATCACCCCGGACTTCGAGCCACGCCGGTTCGACGCCCACTTCTTCGTGGCCCGGCTGCCGGTCGGGCAGGCGACCCGGGACGTGTCCGGTGAGGCGGATGAGACGCTGTGGGTCCGGCCGAGGCTCGCCCTGGACCGGGCGGAGACCGGCGACTGGCAGCTGCTGCCACCCACCCGGGTGACGCTCGACGAGGTCGCCGGCTGCGCCGACCCGGGTGCCGTCTTCGCGGCCGCCGCCAGCCGGGATCCGGCCGTACCGGTCACCCCTCAGCTGTACGTCGATCCGGACGGGACGGTCAGTTTCGCGGTTGTCAAGCCCTGATCCGGATAGATGATCTTGCGTTACCAAGCGGTGATACTTTGGCGCGCACGAACGCGACAGGGTGCCGGGCGGTCCTCGCCCGCCACCGCTACCGGACGGGACAGATGGCTCCACGACCAGGGACCTCAGCCGCGCGGGGTGCGCCGACGGACGCCGACGACCTCGTGCATCTTGCCGTGCCCGCCGAGTACGTCTCGCACATCGCCCGGCTGATCGAGGAGCTCGACCGGCGACCCAGGCCGATCCCGAAGCCAGCCCGGCGGGCCCGGTCCACCGCCCGCGCCGCCAAGGAGTGGCCGGTCGAGGAGTTGCGCCGGTTCGCCCAGGGTCGGTCCCGGACGCACCAGACCGTGTTCGCGATCCTCGACCTGCTCGCCGAGCACCCCGGCGAGACCATGTCGGTCGGTGACCTCGCGGCGCGGCTCGGCAGCCCGGTCGACAAGGTGATCGGCGCGCTCGGTGGGCTGACCAGGATCGTCAAGGCGTACCACGACTATCCGAAGTGGGGGCTGCCGTTGCAGCGGATGGCCCGGACCGGTACCGGCAGGTCCAACGCGGTCGGCTACCAGCTTCCCGCCGAGCAGGCCCGCCGCTGGCGGCTGGTGCGGCGCGGTCGGCCTGGGAGCTGATCACCGACGCAGGCCGGTGAAATGCGTCGGCCGAGATGCGACGTCGGTCACAGTCGAGCGTGGGCTTGGCTCGGACGGCGACCATACAACCCCCGTTCACCTTCTGTTCACCATGGTCCGGTCGGCAGTTTAGCCACGGCTCGTACCGTCCTCGGCGTTCGAGACGGTGAACTCGCCCCCGCGACCCCTGGGCGGCGACTCGCCACCCGACCTCAGAGAGGCAACGCACCGTGAATCGTAAGTCCCTCCGGCTGGCCGCCCTGCCGGCCGCCGTCATGCTTACCCTCGGCGTGGCCGCGTGCGGCGACGACGGCGACAACGGCTCGGAGTCTGGCAACGGCTCCGACACCTCGGTCAGCGGGAACCTCGCTGGCGCCGGCGCCTCATCCCAGGGCGCCGCGATGGAGGCGTGGATCGCCGGATTCACCTCCGTCGCTCCGGACGCGACCGTCACCTACGACCCGATCGGCTCCGGCGGTGGCCGCGAGCAGTTCACCAGCGGCGGCACCCAGTTCGGCGGCACCGACGCGTACCTCGACGAGGAAGAGATCGCCGCCGCCCTGGAGACCTGCGGCGAGCAGGGCTTCATCGAGTTCCCCGGCTACATCAGCCCGATCGCCGTGGCGTACAACCTGCCGGGCGTCGAGACGCTGAACCTGTCGCCGTCGGTGATGGCCCGGATCTTCGACGTCAAGATCACCAACTGGAACGACCCGGCGATCGCCGAGCTCAACCCGGACGCCGCGCTGCCCGACCTGGCGATCACCACGGTGCACCGCTCGGACGAGTCGGGCACCACCGAGAACTTCGTCGACTACCTGGCCAAGGCCGCGCCGGCCGACTGGCCGTACGAGGTTGACGGCAACTGGCCCGCAGCGGGCGGCGAGGCCGCCCCGCAGAACCAGGGCGTCGCCGCCGCGCTGCGCGGTGGCGAGGGCACCATCGGCTACATTGACGCCTCTCTCGCCGGCGATCTCGGCGTCGCCGCGGTCCAGGTGGGCGAGGACTTCGTCGAGTACTCGGCCGAGGCGGCCGCCGCCGTCGTCGACGCCGCCGAGACCGTTCCTGGTCGTCCGGAGTTCAGCTTCGCCATCGACCTGCCCCGGGACACCGCCGAGGCCGGCGTCTACCCGATCGTGCTGGTTTCCTACCAGCTGGCCTGCGTCACCTACGACAGCCAGGAGACGGTTGACCTGGTGAAGGCCTTCTACTCGTACGTGATCAGCGAGGAAGGCCAGCAGGCCGCCGCCGAGAACGCCGGCTCCGCGCCGATCTCCGACGAGCTGCGCAGCCAGGCGCAGTCCGCGCTGGACGCGATCACTGTCGCCGGCTGAGTCGAGCACCACGTCCAGCCCCTGCGACCCAGGTCCGGACGGTCACCCGGTGGCCGTCCGGACCTGCGGCGTATCCCGTACCGCCCGTCACGACACGGCCTGAGGAGGCGTAATCCGTGACAAAGCCCGCCACCGCGCAGAGCGGTACCCCATCGAGTGATCCGCCGCCCGGCGGCGACTCGCCGCGCGGCACGTCAACGGGCGAGCCGCCGGACGCGGAGACGCGTCGCCGGGGCCGGTCCGGCAAGCGGATCGGTGACCAGATCTTCTCCGGCACCGCCGTCGGCGCCGGTGTGCTCATCCTGGTCACCCTCGCCGCGGTCGCGGCCTTCCTGCTCTACGAGGGCCTCCCCGCCCTGGTCGCCGACCCCGAGGAGCTGCCCGGCGGCGAAGGATTCATCGCGTACGTCACCCCGCTGCTGTTCGGCACGGTCCTCGCCGCGGTGATCGCGCTGGTGGTCGCCACCCCGCTGGCGATCGGCATCGCGCTGTTCATCTCGCACTACGCGCCGCGCAGGATCGCCGCCGGTCTGGGCTACCTGGTCGACCTGCTGGCCGCCGTGCCCAGCGTCGTGTACGGACTGTGGGGCATCTTCTTCCTCGCCCCGAACATCGTCCCGGTCTACCGCTGGCTGGAGGAGCACCTCGGCTTCATCCCGTTCTTCGCCGGCCCTGCCTCAGCCACCGGCCGGACCATGCTGACCGCCGGTCTGGTGCTGGCGGTGATGATCCTGCCGATCATGACCGCGGTGAACCGGGAGGTCTTCCTGCAGACCCCCCGGCTGCAGGAGGAAGCCTCCCTGGCGCTCGGCGCCACCCGCTGGGAGATGATCCGGATGACCGTGCTGCCGTTCGGCCGGTCCGGGATCATCAGCGGCAGCATGCTCGGGCTGGGCCGGGCGCTCGGTGAGACGCTGGCCGTCGCGATGGTGCTCTCCGCCTCCGACGTGATCACCATCAACCTGATCGACTCGGTCAACAGCAGCACCATCGCCGCCAACATCGCGTTGGACTTCCCCGAGTCCAGCGGGCTCGCGGTGAACGCGCTGATCGCCACCGGCCTGGTGCTGTTCGCGCTGACCTTCGTCGTCAACTTCGCCGCCCGGGCCGTCGTCGCCCGTCGGCGCGACTTCTCGGGAGCGAACGCATGACCACCATCACCCCGCCCCGGGCACCCGTCACCAGCACGCTGACCAGCGGCGTACTGCCGAAGTGGGCACCGTGGGCGGTGGTCAGCGGCAGCCTGTCGGTAGGCCTGGTCGGCGGCCTCAGCCTCGGGCTGGCCATCCCGCTCTCGTTGGCCATCGGTGTACTGCTCGTCATGGTGGCCCTGCCGGCGGTCTCCTGGCAGGTCGAAGGCGGCCGCCGGGCCAAGGACCGGTTCGTCACCGTACTGGTCAGCCTCGCCTTCGCCCTCGCGATGCTGCCGCTGCTGTCGTTGATGATCACCGTCACCCAGAACGGCATCCACCGGTTCGACGGGACCTTCCTCAGCAGCGACATGCGGGGCGTGCTGGGTGAAGGCGGCGGGGCGCTGCACGCCATCGTCGGCACCCTGATGATCACCGGCGCGGCCACCCTGATCTCGGTCCCGATCGGCGTGATGTGCGCCGTCTACCTGGTCGAGTACGGCAAGGGCCGGCTGGCCCGGTGGGTCACCCTGCTGGTCGACGTGATGACCGGTATCCCGTCCATCGTGGCAGGTCTGTTCGCGTTCGCCTTCTTCGCGATCTTCTTCGGCCCGAGCATCCGGTTCGGCCTCGGCGGTGCCGTCGCCCTGTCGGTGCTGATGGTGCCGGTGGTGGTCCGTTCGGTCGAGGAGATGCTCAAGCTGGTGCCGAACGAGCTGCGCGAAGCGTCGTACGCGCTCGGCGTGCCGAAGTGGCGCACTGTGCTACGGGTGGTGCTGCGGACCGCCGCTCCGGGCATCGCCACCGGCGTGACCATCGCCATCGCCCGGGTGATCGGCGAGACCGCCCCGCTGCTGATCATCACCGGCAGCACCACGGCAACCAACTGGAACCTGTTCGACGGCCGGATGTCCTCGCTGCCGATCTTCACCTACTACTCGTACAGCATCCCCGGCGCCCGGCCGGAGTTCGGTGTGGAGCGCGCGTGGGCGGCGGCGCTCACCCTGTTCGTCATCGTCATGGGCCTCAACCTGGTGGCCCGGCTGATCTCCCGCTTCTTCTCCCTGCCGACCAGCCGCTGACCGCGGAAAGGACCCCTCAAGTGGCCAAGCGCATCGAAGTCTCCGACCTCGACATCTTCTACGGCAACTTCAAGGCCGTGGAGCAGGTCGACATGACCATCGAGCCGCGTTCCGTGACGGCGTTGATCGGCCCGTCCGGCTGCGGCAAGTCGACCTTCCTCCGCTCGCTGAATCGGATGCACGAAGTGGTGCCCGGTGGACGGGTGACCGGCAAGGTCGCCATGGACGGCGACGACCTGTACGGCATCGGCGTCGACCCGGTCGCGGTACGGCGGCAGGTCGGCATGGTGTTCCAGCGTCCCAACCCGTTCCCGACGATGTCGATCTACGACAACGTGGCGGCCGGGGTGAAGCTCAACGGCGGTCGGATGCGCAAGGCCGACCTCGACGAACTGGTCGAGCAGACGCTGCGCGGCGCCAACCTGTGGGAGGAGGTCAAGGACCGGCTGGGCCGGCCCGGCTCCAGCCTCTCCGGCGGGCAGCAGCAGCGGCTGTGCATCGCCCGGGCAATCGCCGTCAAGCCGGCGGTGCTGCTGATGGACGAGCCGTGCTCCGCGCTGGACCCGATCTCCACCCTCGCCATCGAGGACCTGATGCACCAGCTGAAGACCGAGTTCACCATCGTCATCGTCACGCACAACATGCAGCAGGCGGCCCGGGTCAGCGACCGGACCGGCTTTTTCAACATCGCCGGCACCGGCCACCCCGGCAAGCTGATCGAGATGGACGACACGCAGCGGATCTTCAGCAACCCGAAGGTCAAGGCGACCGAGGACTACATCACCGGCCGGTTCGGCTGACCGCGGTCGGTGCCGGCACCGACCGGCCGGCCGGTGCCGGTCCTGTCTGTTCCGCACCTCTCCGAGCCCCCGAGACATAGCAGGTTATCTGGGGGGGGGGGGGGGGTGGGGGGGGGGGGGG
>NZ_JBSWXD010000026.1:0-50050 GCF_056160425.1 Micromonospora sp. ABR4_055 | reverse complement strand
AAGAAGAGAAACCCCCGACATCGGTTTGGTTTTGACCGTACACAAGCCATCGTGGTCTTTTTTTCCTCCCCCTCCCCCCCCCCCCCCCCCGCCGGATGGAAGTCGGATGGTGTCCGGTGGTGACCGGTAGGATCAGCTACCGACCTCGGACCGGCTCTTGGCGATGAACCTGGGAAGACTGTCCTTGACGTAGTATCCCCAGGCATCACTGCAGCCGCCGTAGCACTCGAACTGCGGCACGAGCCCCTCGTGGGTGAACGTGACCTCCGTTTTGCCGTCCTTCTCTGCGATGTCGAAGACGACCCGCGTGTCCTTCCACTCTGTCCTGTCCGCCACGAAGGTGATGTCGGCCTCGGTGACGAGCCAGACGACCTTCTTTCCGGGCACGAACTCGGTGACCTTCTGCTTCGAGTAGTGCAGCGCGCCGTGTCGGTAGGTGAACTCGGCGCCGAGACTGTCCGCCGTTCCCTCGATCTCCCCGTCCCACCACCCGCGTACGTCGTTGATGGCGTGGAAGACGTCCTCGGGGTTCTGGTGCACGCTGAAGGACGTCGTGTAGCTCTCGCTCATGTCTTCCTCCTGGTTGGGATGTTGCGGTGGACGCAGGTGCCCCGGATACGAACACGACACCGCGGCGGGCGGTCTATCGGTCCTCGCCGCCCGGCGAGATTCACGCCTCTCCTCGCCAGCGTACGGCGCACCGGACGATCCCCGGGGATCCTGCTCTACATCGGGCAAAATCGGAGAACTGTGGGACCGGTCGTCGATCCGGAGATGCTCGCGGTGCCCTTGCCGCCGCACCGGATCGGTACCGTGGAGTTCCGGAGCAGTTGCGGATGCCGGCAGCACGGCACCTCGACCCACGAGTTGGAGTGAACCCATGCCACTGATGCCCAGGGACGAGGCCATCGATTTCAATCGAAGAGTTATCGAGGAGTTCCGCGCGAACGCAGGCCGAGTCGGCGGAATCCTGGCCGACTCCCTCGTCATCCTGGTGCACCACGTCGGCATCCGGACCGGGATCGGCCGGGTCACGCCGCTGATCTGCTTTCCGTTCGATGACCAGCGCCGCTACGCCGTCGTCGGATCCAACGGCGACTCTCCGGTCCGCCCGGCCTGGTGCGCGAACCTGGCCGCCATGGCGAGCACGACCGTCGAACTGGGCGAGGAGACCTTCTCGGTGACCGTCGAGCCACTCGACGATGGCACCCGCAGCCGATTGTGGTCGGAACTGTTCGGCGAGGCCACCGGCCCGGACGAGTTCGCGGCCAGGACCGGGCGGCAGTTGCCGATGTTCCTGCTGACCCGCACGACCTGACGGCACAACTCCGGTCAGCGGGGCGGCCACCTGGCCAGTTCAGCACATCTGCTTGCACCACGCAAGCCAACATGCCAGACTTGGGCTTGTGCTGGGACGCCTGTACGCCAACGAGGTCTGCTCTGCCGCGCGGACACTCGAGGTCGTCGGCGAGCGCTGGAGCCTGCTCATCATCCGCAACGCGATGTTCTTCGGGATGACCCGGTTCACGGACTTCCAGCGGGACCTGGGTGTGGCCACGAACATCCTGGCCAAACGGTTGAGCGAGTTCGTCGAGGCGGGCGTCTTCGAGACACGGCCGGGTGCCGGTGGCGCCCACGTCGAATACGTGCTCACCGAAAAGGGTCGCCAACTGCAACCGGTCATCCTCGCACTCACCGAGTGGGGTGACCGGTGGGCCAATCCGGAGGGGCGGCCGGTCGCCTTCGAACACGAAGGCTGTGGCGGCCACGTCAGTCTGCAGGTCGGATGCGCGGGTTGCGGCACCTCTCCGTCGTCCAGCGACGTGACGGCGCGCGTCGACTCCCGGTTCATCGCGCTGCGCGAGCAGCGCAGACAGCGACGCTGACCCGCCGCAACCTCGACCGTGCTGCTGGTGCGGCCAGATCTGCCGGTGCGGCCAGATCTGCCGGTGCGGCACCGTGCCAAGGGTGCGGGTAAACGGTGTGGTCCGCTGGCCGCGCGCCCAAATGGACGCGGGGCCGGACCCGTGGGTCCGGCCACGCGTACGAGGCAACTTCTACAGGAACATCGTGTTGGGCTCCAGGCCGCACAGGACACGGCCGTAGGTTTCCAGGTTCGTGTTCGGGTGCATGATGCCGTGCAGGTTGATCGTCTGGACGTCCCGCTCGATCCGCTGGATCGGCACCTCGGAGTACACCGACGAACCGCCACTGGCGTTGTTCAGGATGTCCACGGCCTCCTTCGCCCGGGCACAGACGGCACCGGCGTCCATCCGTGCCGCAGCGCGGTCCTCCAGGGTCCACGGCTCGCCGCTGAGGGCCTTCTCATCGAGCCGGCGGACTGCCCGGTGCAGGTGGAACTCGGCTTCGTCGATCTTGACTCGCGCCTCGGCGACCTGCAGGTGGGTCAGCGTCGCCTCGATCTGCTTCTCGTAGTTCGTGTAGGTGATCCGCCGGCTTGGCAGCCGCTCCATGAAAGCGTCCCAGGCGGCCCGCGCCATGCCGAGCGCCGGTGCGGCTGCCACGGCGACCGCAAACTGCAGGAACGGCACCCGCCACGCCTGATAGTCGGCGTTGATCTTCGACGCATGCTGGTTGTGCATCATGACCGGCACCATGTTCAGCACCCGGTTCTCGGGCACGAACAGGTCCTGGGCGATGGTCGTGACACTGCCGGTGCCGCGCAGGCCGACCGTGTGCCAGTCGTCGACGATCGTCAGGTCCGAGACCGGAACGACCGCCATACCCGGCACCATGTTGCCGTCACCGAGGTCGATCATGATGGAGTGGGTGTCCCACTGCGCCTGCGGGGCACCGGTGTTGAAGTGCCAACGACCGTTCAGGATGTAGCCACCCTCGGTCTTCACGGCGACCCCGTTCGGGCCGACCGAGCCGCAGAACCGGTCCTCCGGGTTCGCGAAGATCTCGTCCTGCGCCTCGTCGGGCAGCAGGCCGGCCAGCCAGGCACCGATCGTCATGGTGCTGATGGTCCAACCGGTGGAGCCGTCGCCGTGGCCCAGCTCTGCGACCACGTCCACCACCGTACGCGCGTCCGGCACGGTGCCGCCGTAGCGCGCCGGGAACCGCAACCGCAGCAGCCCGGCGTCCTTCAGCGCGTCGAGCACCTCCGCGTGCAGGGCGCGGTTCTCCTCCTGCCACGCGGCGTGCTTCTGGATCAGCGGGATCAGGTCCCTGGCCCGCTGTACGAGTTCGGGCTGTGGCGCGGACTCGATTACCGTCATCTTTACTCCTCCAGACGAAGGCAGAAATTGGTGCCTGGCGCAGCTACTGCGGCAGGATGTCGGGGGGACGTCCCGTCGTCACAAACTCTGGCATGAGGCCCCTACGGTCCACATCTCTCACGTTGCTCAGGAACGAACTGCATACTGAGCCGCCGGCCGAGTTCCAGTCCGACAGAACATTCGTGGGCTGAACACAGATGGGCAGTGGACGCCATTTCGACGACGTCCACTGCCCATTACTTACCTGCCTCGGGCGGCACCGCCCGTCATGGTCTGTCGCTCAGGCGGACTGAGCTGCGGCGATCTGCGCCGCCATCTGTGCGTACTGGCGCTCCAAGTTCTTCCCCCCGCCCGAACGCCAGCTGTCGGCCAGCGGCTCGGCCATGGCATCGGGGAAGATCTCCTCCTCGCCCTTTTCCAGCCCGTCGTAGACGTTCTTGGCCACGTGCTCGGGCGCCGCCTTGGCCATCACGTCGAAGCCCTTGGTCATGTCGGTGTCGACGAGCCCGGTCATGACGGCGTGCACGCCGACGCCCTTACCCGCCAGCAGACCACGAAGCGACTGCGACAGGTTGAACGCCGCTGCCTTGGCCGCCGAGTACGACGAGACCAATGGGAACGGCGCGAACGCGTTCACCGAAATGTTGTTGATGATCGCACCCTGGGACCGGATCAGCGCCGGGAGGAACGCCTGAATGGTGTCGTACACGCCGAAGAAGTTCACCGCGAACATCTTCTCGAGCACCGCGCGATCGCTCAGGTCGTCGAACGTGACCTCGCCGGCGTTGTTCACCAGCACGTCGAGTTCGCCGACGGTCTTCGCGGCCTGTGCGATCTGCCCCGCGTCGGTCACGTCCAGCGTCACTGCGGTGACCCGCCCGTCCGGGTGGTCGAACGGCTGACGCGTCCCGGCGTACACCCGCTTCGCGCCCCGGTTGAGCGCCTCCTCGAGCAGCGCCCGGCCGATGCCGCGGTTGGCGCCGGTCACCAGGACCGTCTTACCGGTGATCGTGTGCATTCCGTACTCCCTTTCGTATGGACATGCTTCTGACACCCGTCCGATCAGGACGGGAGCTCGACCGACTGCCGGTGGTTGAAGAAGTTCCGCGGGTCGTAGGCCTTCTTCACCGCCTGCAGCCGGCGGTAGTTCTCCTTGTAGTAGAGGTCGTACCAGGCGAAGGCCGACCCGTTCCAGGCCGGATCGCTCAGGTCGGCGTCCGGATAGTTGACGTAGCAACCGTCGGTCTGGTCGTTCGGTACGGGCACGCCGCCGGTGTCCGCGAAAGTGTCACGGTAGGTCTCCCGGGCCCACGCGATGTTCGCCGCGTCGTCCGCCGGATTGGCCCACTGCGCCTGCCAGAGCAGCTTGTAGGCGGCCTCCCGGTGGGGAATCGCCGTCGCGGCGTCGGGCACGGCCGCAGTCCTGCCGCCGTACGGGCTGATGACGATGTTCAGATTCGGATTGTTGATGTCCGACCGGGTCATCGCCCGGTAGATCGCGGAGGCCTGCGCAGTGGTGAAGGTGTCCTTCATGAACGCGGACTTGTACTCGCCGCGTAGCGTCGGGTCGTTGTTCAACGTGTTGGTGGTACCGGTGAGCTTGCAGAACTGCAGCCATGGCATGGTGCTCTGCGAAGCGAACACGGCCGGTGTCACACCGTTCTGCAGATGGGCCAGGTAGCTGTCCAGCATCTGTTGCGCGTTCGGCACGGCGGAGTCGACGAAGGCGTACATGTGTATTTCGCCGTTGGACCGGTGGAACGACTGGATCAGGCTCGTCACCTCGCGGGTGGGGCTGTCCGGGGAGATGTTCGCGACGTGCCAGCTGGCGTAGTTCTGGAGCAGGCGGATGTAGTCGGCTTCGGTCATGGTGCTCCAGCTCCATAGGGCGAAGCTGGACAGTACTTTGGACGGCGGTTTCGGCAGAAGCTGCGCCGGGGACCGGCCGTGCGCTCCAGGCGAGCGGAAGAAGTACCGGGTGACGACACCGAAGTTCCCACCGCCGCCACCGGTGTGGGCCCACCACAGGTGGCGGTGCGGGTCCCGCTTTTCCCGCGTGGCGATGATCGTGTTGACCCTGCCGGCGGCGTTGACCGTGACCACCTCGACGGCGTACAGGTGGTCGACGATCAGTCCGTTGCGGCGGACAAGCCAGCCCCAGCCGCCGCCGGCGACGTGGCCGCCCATTCCGACGGAGTAGCAGACACCGCCAGGCAGCGTGACGCCCCAGGTCTGGTAGAGCTTCTCATAGACGTCGAGCAGAATGGCGCCGGCCTCCACCGCAACAGCCTTCATTCTCGCGTCGTAGTAGATCCTATTCATGTTCGTCATGTCGATGATCGTTTCGACTTCACTGTTGTAGACGAAGTCTTCGAAACCGTGACCGCCGCCCCGGACGGTCAATTTGGTTCCGCGACGCACCGCGCGTCGGACGATCGGGGCAACCTGGTTCGGGGAATCCACCACGTACACCGAGTTGGGTGTCGCGGTCCACCGGTTGTTCAGCCCCATCACAAGGTCGGGGTATTGGGGGTCAGCCGGAGTGACGGGCGCTACCAGCGCACCCGACGCTCCACTCCCGTGCGCGAGTGCCGTGCCGGGCAGTGCGGCACCGGCCAGGGCGACGCCTCCGGCCCCTGCGGCACCGGCAAGTAACGTACGCCGTTCGAACTTCCGCTCTTCGTTGGTCATGGCAATCCTGTCCTCTCTGAATCGAGACAGTGAGAGCGGACGACACCAATTCCCCTGGCCACGTCCGCGCATCGGTCGCCAGGCTATGATCCGGCGACACCCGCCTGCTTCCTTGAAATTGCCCTCTCCCAGTGACCGCTTCTTTTTGCCACTACTCGCTGCGGTTGATTGAATTTCCGTCCGTCAGGATCGCGATTAGGCCGGCGACGACGGCGGCAGTAGCCAACAGGGCAATACGGAAGTGGCCGAGGAACATGAAGAATTGGCAGAGTCGAGCGCGCGTCCCGGTTCCGGGCAGCGACCCGAACCCACCGTCCGATGTGGGTGACCAGTAGTCAGGTGACCGCCCCTCGGCGGGGACCAGCATCGCACCGGCGCTGCTGCGTCACGCCTCGGGCTGCACTTGGAGAGGACTGGAGACGATCGCGGAGAGACAGCAATCGAGAAGTATACATTCTTCGCCAATCGTCATAGCTTGGACGCAACCCGCCATATGCGGTCGACAAGAGGGAGAGGTAGAGCCATGTCGCCACGGTTGGTCGATGCTCGGGTCAGGGGATCGCGGTTGACACTGAAACGGATGATCGTCGGAGGGATCACCGCCCTGGCGGTGATCGTCGGTAGTGTCGGGGCAGCGGTGGCTCACGGCTCGAACGGCGGCTCCGACGCCACCGCAGCGCGAGGTGGACACGCCCAGCGGGAGCCGGTCGTCGGTCGCGCGGTCTTCGACCGGACCTTCCGGCATGGTCTGGTCCGCACCGACGGCGGCAAGGTGCACTACGTCAAGGGCGGTTCCGGGCCGGCGCTCGTGCTGCTGCACGGCTGGCCCGAGACCTGGTGGGGTTGGCATCTGGTGATGCCCGAGCTGGCCAAGACGCACACGGTGATCGCGTTCGACCTGCCCGGCCTCGGCTACTCCGCGATCCCGCGGGACGGCTACGACCAGAAGACCACGGCCGCCCGTCTGCATCAGGCGGTGAACCGGCTCGGGTACCGCGAGGTGAAGGTCATGGGGCACGACATGGGCGTTCTGGTCGGCTACGCCTGGGCCCGGGACTACCCACAGGAGGTGACCCGCCTGGCGGTGCTCGACTCGCCGCTACTGGGCTTCGGCTTGGAGGACGCGTATCCGCTCAGCTTCCACTTCAAGCTCAACATGGCGCCGTCGCCGGTGCCGGAGAAGATCGTGGACAACAGCGACGTCTCCACCTACCTGAACTACGTCTTCGAGTTCGCGGCGGTCCCCGACGCGATTGACCGGGACAGCCACATCCGCGCCTACCTGCACCCGGCCCGGCGCAGCGCCGGCTACAACTACTACCGGGCCTGGCCGGAGAACGCGGAGGACACCAAGGCCCACGCCGAGTCCAAGCGGCTGACCCAGCCGGTGCTTGCGATGGGTGCCGAGTTCGTCTTCGGGCTCGGTGTGGCGGCCTCGTTCGAGCAGGTCGCCGATGATGTCCGAGGCGTCGTGGCCCCCGGGGCCGGTCACTGGATTCAGGAGGAAACTCCGGAGTTCCTGATCGACTGCGCCAACCTCTTCTTCGGACCTGAGGGCGTACCCGCGCCCACCGAGCCGCTCTCGAGCTGCGTCGCCTGACCGGCCTTTGCGGGCACGGTTCACCGCTACCGGTGGACCGTGCCCGCGCCGTGACCAACGGTCACCGCGCTGGAGGCGAACCAAAGACATCGATGGTCACGACTGGCGGAAAGTGTGTATTGCCAGCATGTGAACCTTGCTTGACGGCACGCCGACACGCCCCACACGTGACTTGCGTGACACAAGTAGACGCATTAGCCTAGGTCAGTGGGTGCGCGACACAAGCCGGCCATCCAGAAAGGATGCCGACGTTCCGACAGCTCCGCCCGATGCGGAGCATTGCCGACTTCCGCGACGCACGGTCGCGGGACGTCGCCAACCCCTTTTCCGCATACCACGAATGCGAGGAAATCATGACTGGGCCGAGTTACACCACCGAGTTCACCGTGGACCAGTCCCCGAAGGAGGCGTACGAAGCCATCACCAATCCGCAGGGATGGTGGTCGGCCGAGATCGAGGGCAGCGCCGAGAAGGCCGGCGACGAGTTCCGGTACCACTTCGAGGACCTGCACCGCTGCACGATCCGGGTGACCGAGTCGGTTCCCGGCGAGAAGGTCGCCTGGCACGTGGTGGACAACTACTTCTCGTTCGTCAAGGACAGCTCCGAGTGGGTCGACACCACGATGACCTTCGACATCTCGGAGGAGGGCGGCAAGACCAAGGTCCTCTTCACCCACCACGGGCTGGTGCCGGAGTTCGAGTGCTACAACGCCTGCCAGGAAGGGTGGGGCAACTACATCAACGGCAGCCTCAAGGAACTGATCGGCAAGGGCCAGGGCGCGCCCAACGCCACGGGCCAGGCACAGACCACGGCCGAGGCAGAGCTCGGATCGGCCAGCCGCTGATCCGCCGTAGAGCCCCGGTCAACCCAACCGGGGCTCTACACGCCGGCCGTCCAGGCAGTTGCCCGGGCTCATCCGGACCGTCACCTGTGCACGTCCGGGCCGGCACGCATAACGCTCACCCGGATCGCCACCCGCTTGTCGCGGCGCATCGCAGCCCGATAGTCGTCCCAGTCGGAATGCTCTCCGGCGATCCGTCGGTAGTAGTCGACCAGCACGTCGAGTGCTTCGGGCAGCCGTACCACCTCCGCACGCCCGTCGATCTGCACCCAGTCGCCAAAGAACCGGTCCGTGGTCACGCAGAACGTGACCCGCGGATCGCGCAGCAGGTTGTGGACCTTGACCGCACCTTCCCTGGTGCTGACCAGCACTCGGCCGGCGTCGTCGACCGCGACCAGCACCGGACTGGTCTGCGGCCGGCCATCCGGATGCCGGGTCACCATCACCGCCCGATGATTCGCCCGCAGGAACGCCGTCGCCTGTTCAACCTTCATCCCGTACCTCCTCGCGCCACGCACCGCCGCTCGGCCGCTGCCAGTGCCGCCTTTGATTGTGCGACGCGCAGCGCGGTGCTACCCGGAGGTAACCGTCCGGCGGTACGGTCAAGGTCGTGCAGCCTGACATCCTCGGACTCCCGTACGAGCAGCAGGTCATCGAGCTGGCCCCAGACGACGAGGGTCCGGTCGTCGCGACCCTGGTCCGGCGCCGGGCGGACCGCCCGGCCGGGCGGGCGGTGCTCTACCTGCACGGCTTCGTCGACTACTTCTTCCAGACCCATCTGGCAGACCACTTCGTCCGTGGCGGCTGGGACTTCTACGCCCTCGACCTGCGCAAGTACGGCCGGAGCCTGCTTCCGCACCAGACCCCGAACTTCTGCCGCGACCTCAGCGACTACTTCCCGGAACTGGACGCCGCCGCCCGGATCATCCGCGAGCAGGACGGCAACGAGACGTTGCTGATCAACGGCCACTCCACCGGTGGGCTGATCGCGGCGGTCTGGGCCGACGCGCGGGCCAGCCAGGGCATCGCGCCGGACGGGTTGTTCCTGAACAGCCCGTTCTTCGACCTCAACGCACCGTGGCTGCTCCGCCGGCCGGTGGCGGCGGCCGTCTGCCGTCTCACCGGCCGCTCGCCCTACCGCATCGTCCCGGTCGGGCTCTCCCGGGTGTACGGGCAAAGCGTGCACGCCTCCCAGAACGGAGAATGGGACTACGACCTGGAGTGGAAGCCGCTCACCGGGTTTCCGGTGCGGGCCGGTTGGCTGACCGCGATCCGCCGCGCCCAACGACAACTGCGTGCCGGACTGCAAATCACCGCGCCGGTCCTGCTGGCCTGTTCCTCCCGGTCCTACCGCAGCCACAGCTGGCACGATTCGGCTACCCTGGCCGACGCGGTACTCGACGTCGAGCACATGGCCCGGTGGGCCCCCCGGCTCGGCCGGCACGTCACCGTGGTCCGCATCGACGGCGGCCTGCACGACCTGACCCTGTCCCACCAGCCAGCCCGCGACGAGCTGTTCAGCGAGCTGGACCGCTGGCTGCGCGGCTACTTCACCACCGAGCCGCTAGGCCCGGACCCTGGTCAACCGGTGGCGGCGCAACGCCCGGTCGACCGAGGGTTACCGGAGACCGACTGACTCGTCACGGCAACCCGCGACCACTACTATGTGCACGCCAGGACAAGATCAGCAAGCGCCCGTAGCTCAGCGGATAGAGCAGGGGACTTCTAATCCCAAGGTCGTAGGTTCGAACCCTACCGGGCGCACCATCATCGCCCCAGGTCAGAGGACCTGCGGTCGCCGGCCGTCCACAGCCATAGGACGCGTTGACGCGCAGCCAACCAAGGTGACCTAGGGTTGTCGAGTGCCAACGTTCTGGATCGGCTACATTGAGGTACCGCCGAGTATCGAGTCAAAGATCCGCTCCCGGCGTGGTGTCACCGGCGATCAGGTCCGAGCCGCGTGCCAGTGGCCAGCGGTCCCACTTCGCGTTGGATGGCACGACCATCCCAATCCTGGTAGTCGCACACGATGAGCGGGGGACGGCTGCTGCGGGTGATTCTGCAGCCGGTGGACGTCAAGGATGGCACTTGGTGTGGCGGATGAGGGGGATGCGGGTAAGCATGCAGCAGGATGAGCTGGCCGAGTTCGACGTGACCGAGGATGTGTTCGACGCCATGCTGGCCGATAGCGAGCCCGTCCGGGTGACGGGTCCGTTTGATCAGCTCCGGCAGGTTCGCTTCGAGTTGGTCAGCGGGAGACTCCGTACCTATCGCTGGCGACTGGTCGGTACGAACGGTGAAATCCTGGCCACCAGTGCTTCGAGCTACCGCAGTTCCGACGACGCACGCCGTGCACTGGAGGCTCTCACGGTCGCGGTGCAGCAGGCCCCGATCGTCGACCTCGACGAGGCTGACGACCCGGCTACCCGGCGCAAGGCCGGCTGAGCCATTGCGGTACGGGGTGACGCCGCCCAGCATCGACGTACCGCAGCGCCCACTCACCGTCGGTACCGTTCAGTCCGGGTCGCCGATGGCGGCGACCGGGCTGACCCGGGCGGCCCGGCGGGCCGGCGCCAACCCGGCCATCGCGGTGATCACCGCCAACGCCGCGACGATCGCCAGCAGCTGCCCGGCCGGCAGCACCGGCGGCATCCCCAGCCGCAGCGCCTCGAACGACAACCAGGCCAGCGGTACGCCGAGCGCCAGCCCCAGCACCGCGCCGACCACCCCGTACAGGCCTGATTCCACCAGGATCATCGCCCGCAGCCGGCGCCGGCTCAGACCGAGCGCCCGCAGCAGTCCGACTTCCTGGGTGCGTTCCAGCACCGACAGCGCGGTGGTGGTGCCGACCCCGACCACCGCGATCAGCACGGTCATCGCCAGCAGCCCCAATGCGATCAGGAACAGCGACGTCACCTCGGCGTCGGTCGCCTCGCGGTAGTCGGACAGCACGGCCACGTCGGCACCGACGGCGACCCCGAGCTGCCGTACGGCGGCCACTGTCGCGTCGCGGGTACCGACGCCGTCGGCGAAGTCGGCCAGCAGCCCGGTCCGCGTACCGCCGAGCCGGTCCAGGTCGCCTGGCACCAGTACCACATCGGACTGTAGTGGCGCATCGCCGCCGAGCACCGCCGCGACGGTCAGGTTCAACTGCCCGGCCTCAACCCGGTACGCGAACTGGTCGCCGGCCTGGGCGGCCAGGTCCCGGGCGACCGCCTCGCCGAGCACGACCCGGCCCGGCCCGAGGTCGGTCAGCGCGCCGTCGGTGCTGACCAGCATCGTCAGCCGGGGCAGTGCGGCTAGGTCGACGGCGATGGTGGCGTACGACCGGTCGCCGATGGTCGCCTGGGCCTGCTGGAACGGGGTGACGTGGCGGACGGCGTCGAGCGACCGGAGCTGCTCGACCACAGCCGGGGTGATCGGCTGGTCGTGGGCGAACAGTGCCAGGTCGGCCGGGGCGCGGGCGGCCAGTTCTTGGTCGGTGAAGGCGCGCAGGCTGGCAGTGCCGACGGTGGCACCGGTGCCGGTGGCGATGACCGGTGCAGCGGTCGGGTCGCCCCCGTACAGCCGCAGAGTGCTGCCCGGTCCGACGCCGAGCCGGTCGGCGGCGCACCGGTTGACAGCAATCTCCCCCGCCGCGGCCGGGTAACGCCCGGCGCGCGCGTCACGGCCGGTATCGCCGATCGTGACCATTGCCTTGCGGGCCTGCTCGGCGTCCAGGTCGATCAGGTAGCTGGCACCGTCCGCCTGCACGGTCCTCACCGCCAGGCTGTGTGCGACGACGTCGTGCAGTTCAACCGCCGTCTGCTCCTTGCTGGTCCGCAAGGTGTACGCAATCAGCCAGATCGCCACACAGCTGAGGGCCAGCACGCCGTACTCGCTGAGGTCGGCGAGGCCAACCGGGTGCCGGTCATCGGAGAGCAGTACCCGGCCAACCGATCGCCAGGTCCGCCAGCGAGGCACGGTACTGCCAGGCGACAGTGGCCACCGCCGTCGCGACGACCAGGTCGAGCAACGTCCAGCGGTACTGCGACGTCGGCCGGTACGGTGAGGTCGACGCGGGTGGCATGCCGCCCAGCCTAGGTCGCGATACCGATCAGCTGGTCGGGAAGTCCTCGCCGAGGACGGTACGCAGCCGCTGCAGCGCCCGCATGCTGCACATCTTCACCGCCGAGGTGGTGATGCCGAGGATCTCGGCGACGGTCTGCACGCTCTGATCCTCCCAGTACCGCAGCACCAGCACCGCCCGGTCGCGCACCGGAAACTCCGCCAGCGCCTGCAGCAACGCCATCTGCAGCTCGGTCGAGCCGCCAGAGCCGGTCGGCCGAGCCACCGGCTCGGGCGGCTCGGCGAGCACCAGCTCCGTGCGGCTGCGCCGCTTCATCGCGTCGGAGACCGCGTTGATCAGCACCCGACGGCTGTACGCGTCCAGGTTCGCCGTGGGCCAGATCCGGTTCCACGAGGCGTACATCCGGGTGAAGGTGATCTGGGTGAGGTCCTGCGCGAGATGCCAGTCCCGGCACATCAGGTACGCGACGCGGCGCAGCCGGGGAGCCGCGTCAACGACGAACGCGGTGAACGCCTCGTCCCCGGCCACTCGCTGATTCCGACGGCTGGCGGCCCAGCGGGCCAGCGGACCGCCGCCGCGCTCAGACCTCGTCGGTGCCGGCTCCGCCGGTAGGTCCACGGCGACCGGCGCTACGACCCGAACCCCACTCACTCGCCCACCTGCTTGTCCGTGCCGTACAGGCAGAACCAGCCGGTGACTGTCTCGACGCCGGGCATCGCCTGTAGTCCGCCGCTGACCTGCTGGTACGCCGATGGGTTCGCCAAGGTAATCCGAAAAGACTCCGGCAACTGATCTGGGGTCACCTTCTCCATCAGGTCGGGATGATCGAGCAGAACAGCAGGATCGTCCTGGTACCGCCGTACGAACCGCTGGTATGCGTCCTGCCGGCTCTCATACGCCACCGACCCGACCTGCGGGTCGGCCCGCAGCGCCGCGTCGACAGCGCGCCGCTGCTCGGCGGTCACGTCGACGCTCAGGTAGACGGCGGCTTCGGTCGCCACGTCAGCGCTGGTGGGACGCACCAGTTCACAGCCAGGCGAGGCCGACGGCATGGCGGCCTGCGCCGGCACGGGCTCGGGCGCGTCCCTGACCGGGAGCAGCACGCCCACCGCGACAAGCGCCACGGCAGCGGCGGTCGTCGTGGCGGCGTACCCAATCTGTCTGCGTCGACGTAGTCGGCTCCCGCCGGCCATGGCCACTCGGGCCAGGTCGTCCAGTGGCGCCGGTGGTGCCGGTTCGCTGTCGAGCGCCCGGTCGAAGTACGTCCGCAACTGTTCCATGCAGAAGAAGACCGGTCGACGCGGCGGACCGGTCACGGCCGGGAGCCGGTGATCCGCAGATCGATCCGGTCCGGCTGGTCGTGCGTATTTGTGGGTGTCCGGTGGTACGGATATCGTGCTGAGTCCGGTCCGGCAGGGCGCGCCGCCTGGCCGACTACCAGGAAGGCCCGAACTTGTCCTCCGCCACGAACTCCGCCCCGGCCACCACCGCTGACGACGTGACGGACCAGGACGCCGTAGCCGAGCCGGCTGACCAGACGGCGGCGGACCAGGCACCGACCGACCCGCCAGCGGCGGAGGGCGGGCCGGACCAGGCGACGGCGCAGAATGGCACAGCACCGCCGGCCAACCGGTGGCGTCCGCGGGTACGGCGTACCGCCCGATGGTCGGCCGACGTGCTGGCGGTCGGCGGCGTGCTGGCCGCGATGACCCTGCCGTACCAGCTGGATCTGATTGTCCCGGTCGCGTTCGCCCGCATCCCGGTCGAGGCGCTGGTCGCCGCCGCGCTGCTGCTGGTGCTGCCGGGCCGGGTCCGCACCCCGGTGGCTGCCGCGCTCGGCGCGCTGCTCGGCGTACTGATCACGCTGAAGGTCGCCGACATCGGCTTCTTCTCGGTGCTGGACCGGCCGTTCGACCCGGTCCTGGACTGGGGTCTGCTGGCCGACGGGTTCCGGTTCGTCGACGCCTCCTACGGCCGGGCCGCAGCGGTGGGCGCGGCGGTCGGCACCGTCGTGCTCACGATCGCGGTGCTGACGCTGCTGGTCGCCGCGACGCTGCGGCTGGCCCGGCTGTTGGCCGCACACCGACGGATCGGCGGCGGTACGGTTGGTGCGCTGACCGCCGGCTGGCTGGTGTTCGCCCTGCTCGGTACGCAGGTGGTGGTCTACCAGGACGAGTGGCGCACGATCGGGCTGCCGATCGCCGACCGGGCGACCGCCCGGTTGGCGTACGACCACACCATGCAGATCGGCGCGAGCCTGCAGGACCGGCAGGAGTTCGCCGAGCTGGCAGCGGTCGACGCGTTCCGGGACGTGCCCGGCGACGAGCTGCTGACCGCGCTACGTGGCAAGGACGTTCTGCTGGCGTTCGTGGAGAGCTACGGCCGGGACGCGGTCACCCACCCCGACTTCAGCCCGCTGATCGGCGATCTGCTCGACGACGGTACGCAGCGGTTGGCGGCGCAGGGGTTCCAGTCGCGCAGTGCGTTCCTCACCTCGTCGACGGTCGGGGGCAGCAGCTGGCTGGCGCACGCCAGCACCCTGTCCGGGCTGTGGGTGGACAACCAGCAGCGCTACCGCAGCCTGGTGACCAGTGACCGGCTGACGTTGACCCGGGCGTTCGGCCACGCCGGCTGGCGGGTCGCCGGCTTCTTCCCCGGCAACAGCCGGGCCTGGCCGGAGGGGGCGTTCTTCGGCTACGACCAGGTCTACGACTCGCGCAACATGAGGTACGCGGGCGACAGGTTCAACTTCGCCTCCATCCCCGATCAGTATGTGCTGTCGGCATTCGACCGCTTCGAGCGGCGCGACAACGACCAGCCGGTGATGGCCGAGGTGGCGTTGCTGTCCAGCCACGCGCCGTGGACCCCGCTGCCGCAGCTGGTCAACTGGAACACGGTCCGCGACGGTTCGGTCTTCGACCGGGAGGCGATGGCCGCCGGCCAGGCCAACAAGTCCGCAGAGGACGGATTGCGCAGCGACTACCCGAAGGCGGTGGCGTACTCGTTGAGCACGATCATCTCCTACATCGAGTCGCAGGGCGACGACGATCTGGTGGTGGTCTTCCTCGGCGACCACCAGCCGGCGCCGGTGGTGACCGGTCCGGGGGCCAGCCACGACGTGCCGGTCACCATCGTCACCAGCGACCAGGCGGTCCTCGACCGGGTCGCCGGCTGGGACTGGCAGGAAGGGCTGCGCCCCGGTCCGCAGGCCCCGGTGTGGCAGATGGACTCGTTCCGGGACCGGTTCCTGACCGCCTTCGAGTAGGAGCTCCGCTCGTCACATGAGCCGGTCTCGTAAGGCCGGCCATTATGCACTGTCTCAGCCGTACGGCTGATGGCTGTACCCGCGACTCGGGGCCTAGCGTCGACTTTCGACCCTTGAGATCCATCGCCCGGCGGCCTGGACACCCCTGGCCGTTCGGGTTGTGGATCGTCACGGACTCCCGAGGAGACATTTTGAGGAAGCCCTCGTCGAGGCGCCACTCGCCGCCGAACGGCCGTCCGCAGCCACTGCCCGCGACCAGCCGGTCCGGCAACCGCCGTCTGATCGCCCTGCTCGTCGCCGTCGTCGCGGCGGCGCTGCTGCCGGCGGTCGGCCCGACCACGGCCGCCAGTGCCGCGCCGCAGGAAGGTACGCCGATTGCCGGCACCCCGTGGGCCGTGCTCGACGACGTACCGACGGCCAGCCGGTCCGGTCGCGCGCCGGACATCCAGGCGCACCGGTTCGCGGCGTACACCCTGGACCGGGAGGCGATCGCCGCCCAGCTGGACCGGGCGCCGGACGAGTCGGACCGGGCCGCCGCGACGGCGCCGCTGGTGCTGACCGTGCCCGACCCGGACGGAGTGGTGCAGCGGTTCGCGGTGGTCGACTCTCCGGTGATGCAGGACGGACTCGCCGCCCGGCACCCGGACATCCGGACGTACGCCGGCACCGGCGTCGACGACCCGACGGCGACGATCCGGGCCGACCTGACCCCGCTCGGCTTCCACGCCTCGGTCCGCTCGTCGACCGGGTCCTGGTACGTCGACCCGTACCACCGCGACCAGAGCGTCTACGCCAGCTACCACGCCGGTGACCTGCTGAACCGGCACGGCCCGCTGACCGAGCGGGGCGACGTCGACACCACCGCCGCGCAGATCGACCCGGAGGTCGAGCAGGCCCAGGCCGACCACCCCGCCGGGTCGCTGGTCAAGCTGCGCACCTACCGGCTGGCTTTCC
Organism: Micromonospora sp. ABR4_055; assembly: GCF_056160425.1. Lineage (NCBI taxonomy): Bacteria > Bacillati > Actinomycetota > Actinomycetes > Micromonosporales > Micromonosporaceae > Micromonospora > Micromonospora sp. ABR4_055. The sequence continues at coordinate 33,387 of NZ_JBSWXD010000026.1, read as the reverse complement.
TCACCGACCCGTCGTACGCCGACTATTTCGGTGCGGCGAACGTGACAGCTGCCAAGGTGACGCTGGTGAACCGGGTTACTCAGATCTACGAAGACGAGACCGCGATCCGGCTCGTGCTGATCAACGACACCGACAAGACCAACCTGAACACCGCCGAGCTGGCCACCGGCCCGGACGGGCCGTGCGGCTCCGCGCCGTGCTTCTCCGCGGCACAGCTGACCGGGTGTTCCGGCGCGACGCTCAACCGCAACCGGATCGTGCTGGGCCAACTGGTCGGGGCGAGCAGCTACGACGTCGGGCACATCGGCTTCGGTCTGCCCGGCGGCGGGGTCGCCGGGCTGGGGGTGGCCGGCGGCGACGGCAAGGCGCGCGGCTGCACCGGCCTGCCGAACCCGATCGGCGACTTCTACGCCGTCGACTACGTGGCGCACGAGATCGGCCACCAGTTCGCCGGCAACCACACCTTCAACGGCACCCAGTGGAACTGCTCCGGCGGCAACCGCAGCGCCACCAACTCGTACGAACCGGGCAGCGGTTCGTCGATCATGGCGTACGCGGGCATCTGCCAGCAGGACAACCTGCAGCCGCACACCGACCCGTACTGGTCGCAGCGCAGCTACCACGAAATCACCACGTTCGTGAACTCCGCCCGGCCGGCGATCAACGAGGTGCAGACGGTGTCGCTGCGCGGTTTCGACACCGACGGTGACGCGTTCACGATCGTGCACGACGGGCAGTCGTCGACGCCGATCGTCCGCGGGGTCAACTACACCACCGCCGGCATCAAGGCGGCGATCGAGGCGACCACCGGGTGGCCGGCCGGCGCGACGGTCAGCGTCGCGGCGTTCGGCGGCGTCGGTGCGCTCACCGACGCCGGTTTCCAGGTGACGTTCGACGGTGGCGTGATGGCCCGGACCAACGTACTGCCGCTCGGGTTGGCCGACCTCCACGGTGCCGCCGGTTTCGTCGGCGAGACCGCCAAGGGCGGTCCGGTCGACAACGGCGGCTGGCGGGTCACCGAGACCAGCAACCACGCGCCGGTGGTGACCGTGCCGGACTCGTTCACCGTCCCGGTGCGAACCCCGTTCGCGTTGACCGGCAGCGCCACCGACGCCGACGGTGACGCCCTCACCTATCTGTGGGAGCAGAACGACCGCGGTGGCATCGCCGGGGTCAGCACCGCCGGCACCGCGTTGACTGACAACGTCAAGACCAACGGCCCGCTGTTCCGGGTGTTCGGCACGGCGGCGCTGGTCGGCCCGGACGACACCGAGCAGTACTACTCCCCCGGTCTGAACGCGGTCGACGACGACCCGACCCGGGTCTTCCCGGACATGGCGCAGATCCTGGCCGGCAACACCAACGCGGTGACCGGTGCCTGCCCGGCCGCCCCGGCACCACCGGCCAGCGGCAGCGCGTCGAACCTGCCGCAGGCGCTGGTCGACTGCTACTCGGAGTTCCTGCCGACCGCCGACTGGGTGGGCTACGCCAACGACCGGACCATGCACTTCAAGCTGACCGCACGCGACGGCCGGGTCGGCGGCGGCGGGGTCGGCAACGCCGAGACCGCGGTCATGCTGGCCCCGGACGCCGGTCCGTTCCTGGTCACCTCGCAGCCGGTTCCGTCGTTCTACCTCGGCGGCTCCGTTCAGGAGGTCAGCTGGGACGTGGCCGGCACCGACGCAGCGCCGGTGAACGCCGCACAGGTGCGGATCTCACTTTCGACGGATGGGGCGAAGACCTTCCCGTACGTGCTGGCCGAGGCGGTGCCGAACGACGGCAGCGCCACGGTGACCTTGCCGAACATCGACACCACCACCGGTCGGATCAAGATCGAAGCGGTCGGCAACGTCTTCTTCGACCTCAACGACGCCGACATCCGCATCGACCAGGTCCGCGCGGCCGAGGTGGCGTACACCGGGGACACACTGGTGCACCCGGAGGGTGGCGCGGAGCAGGCGCAGGTGTTGCTGCGGGCGGCGGTGAGCGCCGAGGCCGGCGACGTCCGAGGTGCCCAGCTCGCCTTCACCAGCGGTGACACCACCCTGTGTGCCACCGAGGTGAAGTTGTGGGGCAGCGACCGCACCGGCGGGATGGCCAGCTGTACGGCGACCCTGCCGGTCGGCAACCACCCGGTGACCACCACGGTCGACGGCCGCTACACCGGGTCCGTCACCGCGACGGTGACCGTCTCCCCGCCGACCAGGCTGCGGTTCCTCGGCGACGGCTATCTGCGCAGCGAGTCGACCGCTGGCGCCTACCCGCTGGACCCGGATCACCGGATCGAGTTCGACCTCGATGGCCGGATCACCTACGGCGAGAGGCTGGTCGGCAAGGTGCTGGTCGGCTACCGCTCCGGCGACCAGCGGTACAAGTTCCAGGGCAACGTTCTGGAGTCGTACGGCTCGTACGCTCTCGGCGGTGGCCCCGCCACGGCGCAGCTGCGCTACCAGGTGACGCTGTTCGACCTGTCCACCCCGCAGCAGCCGGTGGCGGTGGCGACCGGACTGACCATGCGGGTGAGCGCGACCCTGGTCAGCGGGCCGGGCCAGCTGGACAAGATCGGGATCACCGTCTGGGACGGTGACACGCTGATGTTCTCGTCGAGCTGGACCGGCACCGCCACCGAGGAGATCAACCTGACCGCGTCCGGTGGTGACCTCGTCCTGTACTAAGGGGCTGGGAACTGCCGACCACTGCTGACAGACGCCCACCCGGCGAGCCGCGTGGGCGTCTGTCAGCGCCGGCGGACGGCGTGCAGCACCGCGTCGTGAACGGTTACCGGGTTGCCGTCCGGGTCGGTGCCCGGCCGGGGCACCGTCTCGGCCCGGATGCTGGCCCACTGCCGCGGGTCCAGCACCGCCGCCACCTGCTCGGCGGTGAACAGCAGGTCCCGCATCCGGGGCCGGCGCAGCCCCGGCACGTCCAGGTCGGACGGGTGGTGGCCGACGATCAGCAGGGTGCCGCCGGGGCGTACCGCCGCCGCGAGCCGGCGGTGCAGCATCGCCCGGTCCGGGTCCGGCAGGTGCATGAACTGGGCGGTGACCAGATCGAACCGGTCGGGCCCGGGGTCCCAGGTACGGATGTCGGCCGGCTGCCAGGTGAGCCGTTTCGCCACGTCGTCGTCGGACGCCGCCGTCTGCTCGGCGGCCCGGCGCAGCGCCACCGCCGACACGTCGACGGCGGTCACCTTCCAGCCCCGGCCGGCCAGCCAGATCGCGTCGGCGCCCTCGCCGGCGCCGACGTCGCAGGCGGTGCCGGCGGGCAGTTCGGTCGCGACGGCGACCAGTTGCGGGTTCGGGTTGCCGCTCCACACCCGGTCGACGGAGCCGTACCGTTCGTCCCAGAATGTCGGGCTGACGATCTCAGCCACGTCCGCCGGCCCGTGGTGCACCGGCAGATCGCTGTCGTCCGCTCCTGCCACAGCGGCCCGGTGCCGGCGGACCGCGTCGGCGGTGTCCTCCTCGGCCAGGTCGCCGTTGACCGCCGCCGCCGCCATCGCGCCGGCCGCAGCCGCCGCCATCACCTGGCCGAACGGGTTGGTCAGGTTGCCGGCCGCCCAGACTCCCGGCACCGGGGTACGCCCGGTCGGGTCCGCCTCGACCTGCTCGGCCATCCCGCTCGGATGCCTGGTCAGCGGCACCCCCAGCTTGGTCAGCAGCCGGTCGTCGACCCGCAGCCGGGAGGCGACCGTCACCGCCGCCCGGGGCACCATGGTCCCGTCTGCGAGCCGCACCCCGGTGAGCCGGTCGTCGGCCACCTCCAGCCCGACGACCTCGCCCGGCACCACCCGGACGCCGCGGGCCGCCAGCTGTTCGGCCTGCTCGTCGGTGAGGTCGACGCCGGTGTGGGTGAACAGCACCAGGTCGGAGGTCCACTGCCGGAACAGCTGCACCTGGTGCAGCGCCATCTCGCCGGTGGCGAGCACCCCGACCGGCTGGTCCCGGACCTCCCACCCGTGGCAGTACGGGCAGTGCAGCACGTCGCGGCCCCAGCGGTCCCGCAGCCCGGGGATGTCGGGCAGTTCGTCGACCACGCCGGTGGCGAACAGCAGCCGCCGGGCGGCCACCGTACGGCCGTCGGCCAGGCTGATCTCGAATCCGCTGTCGACCCGCTCGACCGCCTCCGCCCGGCCGGGCAGCACCACGCCGCCGTACCGTTCGACCTCCTGCCGGCCAGCGGCGACCAGCCCGGCCGGGCTGATGCCGTCGCGGCTGAGGTAGCCGTGCACGCCGGCCGAGGGCGTGTTGCGGGGTTCGCCCGCGTCGATCACGATCACGGCCCGCCGGGCCCGGGCCAGGGTCAGCGCCGCGCTCAACCCGGCGGCACCGCCGCCGATCACCGCCACGGCGACCCGGTACGTGGGTCCCCCCACCTTGTCGTCAGCCATCCTGACCACCTCCGGCACCCACGATCCGCCGCCGCCAGGGTAGCGGCAAACTTCCTTGCCGTTTTGGCAAACGCCGGTGGTCGGCAGGCTCCGCGAAACTCACCACCGGTCGTGGTGCAGGGCGTCGGTCACCGGCCGGCGCCGCCGCCAGCCGTGCCGCTCCAGGTCGGGTTCGTCGGCGAGCCGGCTGACCGGCCCGACGCAGAGCCAGGCCACCGGTCGGATGCCGGCCGGGATGGCGAGCAGGTCCCGCAGGAACGGCTCCCGGTAGAAGGAGACCCAACCGACCCCGAGACCTTCCGCAGGTCACCACGATCGACAGGGTGGCCTCCCGTACCCCGTCGATCTTGATGTGCGCGAACCGGGCCGCCGCGACCGGGTCGAGGGTCTGCGCGAACGTCTGCCGTTCCTGCTGCACATGGGCGTGGAAGGCGTCACGCACCGCCGGATCGCGCACCAGCACGAAGTCCCACGGCTGGGTGAGCCCGACACTCGGCGCGGCGTGCGCGGCGGTTAGCACCCGGTGCAGCACCTCGTCCGGCACCGGCGCGCCGGTGAACTCGGCCCGCACGTCGCGGCGCCGATGAATGACGTCGTACAGGTCGATGAGCATCGCGCCCCATTGTCCCAAGCCGCGCCGGGAATCCGGTTGCCGGCCGGGGCCCGGCCTGATCGGATGGCGGCCGTGCTGGTCAGGCGGGAACGAGCTGGCGACGTCGCGGCGGTCCGGGAGGTGGTGGCAGCAGCCTTCAGCCGGCCGCCGGCTGCGCACCGGCCGGAGCCGACGGACCGGCCGGGGACCGTGACCGAAACGCCGGCCGAGGTCGGGCTGCTGGACGAACTGCGTGCCGACCCCGCGTGGATCCCGGCGCTGTCGCTGGTCGCCGTCGCCGTCGACGCCGGCGCTGGACGCGGGCAGGACGGGCACCTGCCGGGCCTGGACGCCACCGGCGAGGTCGTCGGGCACGTGGTCTGCACCCGGGGACAACTCGACAGCCGGCCGGTGCTGGGCCTCGGCCCGCTGGCGGTACGCCCGAACCGGCAACGCGCCGGCGTCGGCTCGGCGCTGATGCACGCGGTGCTCGCCGCCGCCGAAGCCCGCGACGAGACACTCGTCGCGCTGCTCGGCGAACCGGCGTACTACCGCCGGTTCGGGCTGCGGCCGGCCAGCGAGTTCGGCATCGTCGCGCCCGATCCGCGGTGGGGGCCCTACTTCCAGGCCCGTCCGCTGGGCGGGGCCACGCCGGCACCGGGCCGGTTCCGCTACGCCGAACCGTTCGAGCGGCTCTGACCGCTCAGCTGTTCGGCAGGGATGCGACCGGGGCGAGCCGGTGGACCGGCACCGGGTTGCGCCGGGTGTTGCCGTGGTTGGCCGACGTCACCGCCCAGACGGGGGTGCACGGCCCATCGGACGCCGCCGCCTCGCGGCGGCCAGCCGGCTCAGATAGTCGGCCTGGAACCGGGTAAGAAGCGTGGTGCCGACCGGGAAGGAGCAGTCGGCGGGCCGTGGCACGTTGATAGCCTGCGGCCGCCGTGGCCGGCCGGGCAGGGTCGCCACGGCCCAGCCCAGGACCGGGGACATCGACGCCCCAGGGAGGAGACAGGCCCGGTGAATTCGAGCGCGCTGCTGGTGGAGACCTTCGACCGGCTGCCCGAGTTGGTCCACGCGGCTGTCGACGGGCTGAGCCCGGAGCAGCTGCGCTGGTCACCAGCGTCGGGCACGAACCCGATCGGCTGGCTGGTCTGGCACCTGACCCGGGTCCAGGACGACCATCTGGCCGAGGTGATCGGCGAGCCGCAGGTCTGGGCCGGCGACAGCTGGGCGCGGCGGTTCGGCCGGACCGCCGATCCGGCGGACACCGGGTACGGGCACAGCGCCGAGCAGGTGGCGGCGGTGGCGCCGGAGAGCGCTGCCGCGCTGGTCGACTACTACACGGCGGTCGCCGACCGGACCCGGCGGTTCCTGGTCGGCCTGACCGACGCTGACCTGGACCGGATCGTCGACCAACGGTGGGATCCGCCGGTGACCCTCGGCGCGCGGCTGGTCAGCGTGGCCAACGACAGCCTGCAGCACGTCGGTCAGGCCGGTTGGCTTCGAGGGCTGCTCAGCGCGACCAGCTGACCGCGACCGGCCACCCTTTTGACAGGGTGTGCCGCAATAGGCATGCTGTGTCTCCCGGACCGAGGCATGCCCTGTCTCCCGGCTCGCCGGAGCACCCGCGCAGAGGAGTCCCCTCATGTCCGTACCCGTGTCGGAGAGCGCAGCCACGCCGCAGTCCGCGCCGCTTCCGGCTGCCCGGCGCGGCGGCGACGCCGGGGCGTTCCTGCGCGAGTTCCTCCGGTCGCCCACCCGGATCGGTGCGGTCGCCCCCAGCTCACAGCGGTTGGCCGAGGCGATCACCGCGCCGGTCCCGGAACGCGGCGACCCGGTCGTCGTCGAGCTCGGGCCCGGCACCGGTGCCTTCACCGGGGTGATCCAGCAGCGGCTCGGCGGCCGGGGTCGGCACCTGGCGATCGAGCTCAACCCGACACTTGCCGACCTGCTGGCCGGACGGCACCCGCAGGTCGAGGTGATCGTCGGCGACGCCGCCGACTGCCGGACCCTGGTAGCCGGGCGGGGCCTGGCCACCGCCGACGTGGTGGTCAGCGGGCTGCCGTGGGTCTCCTTCCCGCGTGATCTGCAGCTGTCCGCCCTCGGCGCGGTATGCGACGTGCTGGGGCCGGACGGGGCATTCACCACATTCGCGTACGTACTGACCGCGCAGACCCCGCCGGCCCGTCGGTTCCGGCAACTGCTGCGGGACCGGTTCGAGGAGGTGGTGATGGGGCGTACGGTGCTCGGCAACCTGCCGCCAGCCTTCGTCTACCACGCCCGCCGGCCGCGCCGCTGACCGCTCTTGCCGGCTGCGGCCGCGCCGCTGACCGATTGCCCGCCGGGCGTCAGCCGGACTCGGCGAACCGCTCCACGTCGTCGATCCTGCCCAGCACCAGGACGATGTCGCCGTACATCAGGACGGTGTCCGGGGTGGCGTAGGTGAACCGGGCGTCCGGGCCCCGTGCCTCGCTCTTCACCGCCACCACCGTCACGCCGTACCGGGACCGGACCCGCGACTCGCGCAACGGCACGCTGACCGCGTCCTGCGGCGGAGTCGTCTTGACCATCGCGAAGTCCCGGTCGACCTCCACGTAGTCCAGCAGCCGCCCGGTCAGCAGATGGGCGACCCGCTCGCCCATGTCGTGCTCCGGCAGGATCACGTGATGGGCGCCGACCCGTTCCAGGATCCGGCCATGCTGCCGGCTGATCGCCTTCGCCCAGATGTCCGCCACGCCGAGCTCGGCGAGCAACGAGGTGGCCAGGATGCTGGCCTGGATGTCGGTGCCGATGCCGACCACCGCCCGGTGAAATTCGTTCACCCCGAGCTGGCGCAGCGCCTCGACGTCGGTGGCGTCGGCGGTGGCCAGATGCGGCAGCTGCCCGCTGTAGCTCTGGGTGGTCCGGGCATCGCCGTCGATACCGAGCACCTCGGTGCCCCGGTTGTTGAGTTCGACGGCGAGCGCCCCGCCAAATCGGCCGAGCCCGATCACCACCACCGGTTCGTTGCGTGCGTCAGCCAACGATGATCCTCTCCTCCGGAAGTTCGTAGCGCCGGCTCCGTTCCCGCAGCGCCAGTGCCGACGCCACGGTCAACGGCCCGATCCGGCCCATGAACATCAGCACGACCAGCAGGACGTCGGCCGCTGGTGGCAGGCCGGCGGTGATGCCGGTGGACAGCCCGACGGTGCCGAACGCCGAGACGACCTCGAACAGCACCTGGTCGAGCGGGTACCGGGTCATGGCGAGCAGGGTGAAGGTGGCCACCGCCACCGCGCCGAGGGACAGCAGCAGCACCGCGAGCGCCTGCCGCTGGTTGCCCTCCGGCACCCGACGGGAGCCGACGTTCACCCGGGTCTCGCCGCGCATCTCGGCCCACAGCACAAAGGCCAGCAGGCCGACCGTGGTCACCTTGACCCCGCCGGCGGTGCCGGCGCTGCCGCCACCGATGAACATCAGGATGTCGCTGAGCAGCAGACTCTCCGGCCGCATGGCCGCGATGTCGACGCTGTTGAACCCAGCGGTACGGGTCATCACCGAGGCGAAGAAGCCGGCCAGCACCTTGTGCGCGCCGTCGAGTGGGCCGAACGTCGCCGGGTTGCGCAGCTCGACCAGGGTGAACACGATGGTGCCGACGGCCAGCAGGCTGGCCGTCAGCACCACGGTGATCCGGGTCAGCACCGACCAGAGGCGGGGACGGTGCCAGCACCGGAGCAGTTCGAAGACCACCGGGAAGCCGAGTCCGCCGACGATCACCGCCAGGGCGACGGTGGTGGTGATCCAGGGATCGACGGCAAAGCGCATCAGACTGTCGGCGTACAGGGCGAAGCCGGCGTTGTTGAACGCCGAGACCGCGTGGAACACCCCGTGGTACGCGGCCCGACCCCACTGGTAGTCGTAGCCGACCGCGAACCGTACGGTCAGCACCAGCGCGACCACGAGTTCACTGGCCAGGCTGAACAGCACGATGTTGCGCACCACCCGGCGGACGTCGCGCAGGCTCAGCGTCTTGGTCTCCGCCTGGGCGAGAAACCGGGCCCGCAGGCCGAGGCGGCGGGACAGCAGTACGGTGAACAGCGTCGCCAGGGTCATGATGCCCAGTCCGCCGATCTGGATCAGGCCCATGATCACCAGTTGGCCGAACGCCGACCAGTGACCCCCCGTGTCGACCACCACCAGCCCGGTCACGCAGACCGCGGAGGTCGCGGTGAACAGGGCGTCGATCAGCGGCGGCGAGGTGCCGGACCGGCTCGCCGCCGGCAGCATCAGCAGCGCCGTACCGAGCGCGATGGCGGCAGCGAACCCGCCGGCGATCACCTGGGCCGGGTGCTGGAACCGGTCGGCACCGCGCCGCCACATCGGGACCCGCCACCGACGACGCCGGCCAGCCGAGGTCGCGGTGGGGCCGGTGGCGGGCCGGTTGCCGCCATCAGGCAGCCTGTCGGGCATGTCTCTCCAGGATCCGGGGCCCGACCCCCACCGCGAGGACCGAACCGCCAGGTGGGAGCGCCAGACAGCGGCCGGGTTGACCGTGCTCGCCGTGGCGTTCCTCGTCGTCTATGCCGCGCCCATTCTCTACCCGCAGATGCCGGCGCGCTGGCACGCCGTGTGTGTCGCTGCCAACATCGTGATCTGGGCGCTTTTCTGGGTCGACTACCTCGTCCGGCTGTGGCTGGCCGGCGACCGGTGGCGGTTCGTCCGCGCCAACCTGTTCGACCTGATCGTGCTGCTGCTGCCCATCCTCCGGCCGTTGCGGATGCTCCGGCTGGTCACCGCGGTGCTCCTGCTGACCCGACGCACCGAGGTCTGGGCCCGTGGCCGGCTGGCGCTCTACGTCGGCTCCACCACGGTACTGCTGGTGATCGTCTCCGCGCTGGCGGTGCTGGACGCCGAACGCAGCCATCCCGACGGTGCGATCAACACCTATCCGGACGCGCTGTGGTGGTCGGTGGTCACCATCACGACCGTCGGCTACGGCGACTACTACCCGATCACCAGCACCGGCCGGTTCGTGGCGCTGGCACTGATGATCGGCGGTATCGGCCTGATCGGTTTCGTCACCGGCTCGCTGGCCAGCTGGATCGTGGAGCGCATCTCCGCAGCGGGCGAGGCCGACACCGCCGAGTCGCCGGCGACCCGCGCCGACGTCGTCGCGCTCACCGAGGAACTCGCCGCGTTGCGGGCCGAGGTGGCCGGATTGCGGGCCGACCGCCAGCCCAGTGCCGAGCTGCCCGGACCACGGCCGGCCGACCGGTCCGGTTGACGCCTCGTCGGCGGGCGGCGCTCGGCGGGCAGAGTCAGGCCCGCAACTGCGGCAGTACGTCGGTCGCCACCTCAGCCAGCACCCGCTCGTCGCCGGCGTACCAGCTGCTCCGGCGCGGCCAGTGGGTGATCACGTCGGTAAACCCGAGCCCAGCGGCCCGGTCGACTGCGGCGGCGAAGAAGTCGGCGCTGGTCAACGAAAAGACCGGTGCCGAATCCAGCGACAGGTACCGGCGCAGGCTGCCGGAGTCCCGCCCCGCCCGGTCCAACGCCGTGTCGCACCGCTGCGCCAACTGGCCCACCGAGGCCCACCAGGCGGCCTGGTCGTCGAAGACGGTGCCGGTGGTCACCCAGCCGGTACCGAACCGGGCGGCCAGGTCCAACGACCGGGGCCCGTTGGCGGCCAGGACGAACGGCACCCGGGGGCGCTGCCGGCAACCAGGGGCGCTGCGGGCGTCGACCGCCCGGAAGTACCGGCCCTGCCAGGTGACCCGGTCGGTCCGCAGCAGCAGGTCGAGCAGCTCGACGAACTCGGCGTACCGGTCGGCGCGGGCGCGCGGGGTCAGCGGCGGCATGCCGAGGACGGTGGCGTCGAAGCCGAGCCCGCCGGCACCCACCCCGAGTAGCACCCGGCCGTCGGAGATGTCGTCCAAGGCAGTGATCTCCCGGGCGAAGTGCACCGGGTGCCGGAAGTTCGGCGAGGCAACCAGGGTGCCCAGCGGGATCCGGGAGGTGATGGACGCGGCGGCGGCCAGCGTCGGTACCGCGTCGAACCACGGCCCGTCGACCAGATCCCGCCATCCCAGATGGTCGTAGGTCCAGGCGTGGTCGAAGCCCCACTCCTCGGCCTGGCACCAGCGGCGCGACGTCACCGACCACGGCTCGTCCGGCAGAATCACAATCCCAACCCGCACGGTCGATACCCTACGCCCGGATGTCCCGTCAGGCCGGCTGGCGTTCCCTGCGGTGAATGTCCATCCGGCCACGACCGAACGCGTCGATATGGCCCCACCTGCCGGGAATGTCCAATAGTTCGATCCGGCCCATGCTGATCGGCAACGCCGGGTCGACCACCAGGTGCTCACCCTGCGGCTCCAGGCCGAGCAGGGTCCGCAGCAGCAGCAGGGTGGCCCCGGTCGACCAGGCCTGCGGGCTGCAGGAGGTCGGATACTCCACCGGATACTTGGTCAGCGCCCGGTCGTAGCCGCCGAACGCCTCCGGCAGCCGGCCGTTGAAGTACTGCGCGGCGTTGATGATCCCGTCGGCGATCCGGGCCGACTCCTCGACGAAGCCGTACTTGCGCAGGCCCCAGGCGATGAACGAGTTGTCGAACGGCCAGACCGTGCCGACGTGGTAGCCGATCGGATTGAACCGGCCCTCCCCCTCGGCAAGGGTCCGCACCCCCCAGCCGGAGAACATCCGCGGGCTGACCAGGTGCTTGGCGATCTTCTTGGCCTTGCCGGCATCGACGATGCCGCTCCACAGCAGGTGGCCTATGTTCGACGACAACGCGTCGACCTGGCCGCCCTCCGGGTCCAGCGCGAGCGCGAAGTACTCCCCGTCGGCGACCCAGAAGTCCCGGTTGAACCGATGTTTCAGGTCGGCCGCCTCCCGCTCCAACTGGTCGGCGTACCCCGGGTCGTGCCAGATCTCGCGGGCCAGCCGGGCGCCGCGCATCTTGGCGTCGTACGCGTACCCCTGCAGCTCACAGGTCGCCCGGGGGTAGCCGGGCAGCCGGCCGTCGCGGTAGCAGATCGCATCCCAGGAGTCCTTCCAGCACTGGTTCTCCAGCCCGGTCTCCTCGTTGCGCCGCTCGTACCACAGGTAGCCGTTATTGAGCAGATCACCGTAGGTGTCGATCCAGCACAGCGCCTGCCGGGCCTCGACCTCCAAGGCCCGGACCAGCTTGACGTCGCCGCTCCACCGCTCGTACTCGTCGAGCAGCACGACGAACAGCGGGGTCGAGTCGGCTGCTCCGAAGTACGGAGTGTGCGGCTGCTCCTCGAAGGCCGACGACTCGCCGTACCGGATCTCGTGCAGGATCTTTCCCGGTTCCTCGTCCCGGAAGTCGTCGAGCTTGCTGCCCTGCAACCCGCCGAGCAGCCGCAGGGTAGACGCCGCCAGCTCCGGAGCGAACGGCAATGCCTGCAGGCTGGTGAAGATGCTGTCCCGGCCGAACATGGTGGCGAACCACGGCACACCGGCGGCCGGCACCGACTGGCCGGCCAGCGACAACGGGGTGTAGCGCAGCGCGGCCAGATCCACCAGGCTCCGCCGGTACGTCGACGCGAGCGGCTCACACTCGCAGGACAGCCGGGGTGCCCGGGCGATCCACTCGTCCAGTTCCCGGCGCATCTCCGGCTTGGCCCGGTCGAAGTGCTGACCGAGCATCCCTTCGCGCAGGTCACGACCGTCCGGACCGATCGCGGTGGTCTTCACCTTGATGTGGGTGACCCACCGGCCGTGCGGCTCGACGACGATGGTGAAGCTGAGTCCGTGCTCGTCGATCGCCGCCGGCTCGCTGCTGGAGATGACCGTCTCCCGGTGGAAGCTCTCCCGCTGGTAGCCGAGCCGCAGGCAGTCCCGGTCGACGTGGGCGTAGTGCTTGCCGACCTTGTTCCGGACGTCCTTGATCTCGAACAGGTCGGCGAAGTCACTGCCCGCCTCCAGCCGGACTTTCAGCTCCACCGGCTCCTGGGCATGGTTGAGAATGGTAATTTCCTCGTCGAAGCTGCCGCCCACCCAGCGCTGCCGGATCACCGACATCTCGGCATCGACGTAGTGGGTCGGCTCGCCGGGCACCAGGAAAAACCGTGCCTCGAAGTACTGCAGGTCATCGACCGACAGTGAGGACAACCGCTCACCGTCAATGGTCAGCTGCCACTTCGACAGGAACCGGGTGTCGAACGAGAACAGCCCGGTGGGTGCCGCCGGAGAGGCGTCGATGTCGCCCTGACTGTCACTGACCACGAAGGTGTTACCGTCCAGGATACTGACCATTCCCTCGGTCATTGCTCAGTCCTCTCCCGCCGGGCGAACGCGCGTGGGTCGTGGGAACCGGGTGGGCCGGGCATCATCCGCTCGATCAGGATCAGCAGGCGAAGATCGCCGAGCACCATGATGTCGCCGCGTAACATCGCCGCCATCGGGTTGATCTCGCCCCGGGCCATCCCTTCGAAGACCTCCTGATCGGTACGCAGCACGCTCTCGGCGTCCCGCTGCTCGCGCACCAGGCTGGCCCGGCCGTCATCGAAGGTGACGAACCAGTAGTCCACCTGTTCGTCGTGTGCCAGGTCGAACCGCACCGTCCCGGAGATCTGCCGCAGCAGCGCCGCGTTCTCCTTTTGGCCGAGGCGGTCGAAGAACTCCCGCGTCGCCGGCATCGGTTCACGCGCCGAGGCCGTCCGTGTGGTCTGCGCCCGCTGCGTCGTCTGCGGCATGATCCGCTCCCTCCACCCAGTGGCAGGGTCGCGGCCGATCGGGTGGTACGGCATCACCCGTACCGGGTGAAGCCGGCCCGGGTGTCAGGGCAGAGCTCCGGTACCCGGTCAGTCGGCGGAGATGCCGTACGCAGTCCAGCCCCGGTCGCGGAACCCGGCGGCCGAGGCCACCTTCGCCGACGCGGCGTTGCCCACCGCGTGCAGGTAGGTGGGGACGGCGCCGCCGTCGAGCACCCGACGGGCGGCCTGGGCGACCAGCCGGCGGGCCAGACCACGATCACGGGCCGCCGGTACGGTGCCGACCGCGATCTCCTGGCCGTGCGCGCCGTGCCGCTTCAGCCCGACCCCGGCCAGGAACGTCCCCTCGGCGTCCCGGGCGACCAGCACCGGGTTGGTGAACTGCCGCAGCCAGGGCGGCAACGACTCGTCAGCGGAGTCGATCCAGTCCCCGGCGTCGGGCAGCGGCGCCGGCGCCAGACAGTACCGGAACACGGTGCGCTGCGCCCGCCAGCCAGGACGGCCGACCGCGGTGGGCAACTTGGCCAGCAGATCGGTGAGCGGCAGGTCGGTCAACGCGCGTACCGCCTCGACCTTGTCGGGTGGCACGGACAGCACCGCGCCGCCGGGCGCCCCGACGCCGACCACCGGATGGGGTCGGCCGTCCCAGCCCGGTCGAATCCGCCGCTCCGAGCCGACCACCTGCAACGCCCGGCCGGCCGGCCACTGGCCCAGCCAGCTGACCAGATGATGGTAGAGACGCTTGTCCAGCACCCTGCCTGCCTCCTGCCGTACGGGACGGCCGGCGCGCCGCCCTGATGGAGAAGCCGTTCCCCGCCCGGACATGCCGCTATCCGGAAGTGCCGCTGTCTGCCCTGCCGAAAGTATGCAGCTTTTCCGGCCGATGTGGTCAGTTGGCCGAAGATGTGCGAACCAGTGTCCGGATCTGGCGCAGCAGCACCGACAATGCTGCGAGGTCGGCCGGCGAGTGGGCGAAATCCTCCATCGCCCGCCGTACCCGGGCCACCGCGCTGGCGTTGTCCTGCTCCCACTGTTCGGCCCGGTCCTGCACCGCCACCTCGCCCGGGGTGGCGGTGAGCACCTCGACGGTGAGCGCCGCCAGCGCGGCGTACAGGTCGTAGCGCAGCGCGGTGCGGGCCAGCGTCTGCCAGCGGTCCCCCCGGGGCAGCAGCGAGATCTTGCTCAGCAGCCAGTCGACCCGGAACCGTTCGGACAGCATGAAGTACACCGAGGCGACCTCGGTGACGTCACAGCCGGTGTCGGCGGCGGTCTCCACCACGTCGAGCAGCCCGAAGCTGTACATGATCCGAGTGGCCCGATCGGCGAGATCCGGCGGCAGGCCGCGACCGGTCATGGTGTCGACGTGGGCCCGCAGCGACTCCCGCTCGTCGCCCCGGAAGTAGTCGCCCAGCTCCGGCAGCAGCCGCGACACCCCGTCGCGCAGCCGGGCGGTCTCCCCTGGCACGTCCAGCGGGGACTTGCGGTTGGTGACCAGCCAGCGGACAGCCCGGTCCAGTAGTCGCCGGCTCTCCAGATAGACCGATACCTGCGCGGCGGTGCCGACCACGTTGTCCAGCGCGTCGATGTCTGCCCACAGCGTGTCGAGCCCGAACACGTCGCGGACCACCACGTAGGCCCGCAGCACGTCGGCCGCCGACGCTCCGGTCTCCTCCATCGTCCGGTAGACGAAGGACATGCCACCCCGGTTGACCGCCTCGTTGACCAGGCTGGTCACCACGATCTCCCGGCGCAGCTGGTGGTCGGTCATCCGGGCGGCGTACCGCTCGCGCAGCGGGGTCGGGAAGTAGTTGGCCAGCACCCGGTCGGTCCACGCCTCGTCGGGCAGCCCGTCGGCCAGCACCTGTCCCTCGATGGAAATCTTGGCGTAGGCGAGCAGCACCGCGAACTCGGGCAGGGTCAGCCCGTCGGCGCCGGCACGGATCCGCTCGGCCAGATCCTCGTCGGACGGCAGCGCCTCCAGCTCCCGGTCCAGCTGCCCCGACTGTTCCAGGTCGGTGATCATCCGCCGGTGCACCGGCAGCAGCGGACGCGCCTGCGCGCAGGCGTTGGCCAGGGCCCGCGCCTGGTCGTAGTTGTCCCGCAGCACCAGCGCGGCGACCTCGTCGGTCATCTCGGCGAGCAGGGCGTCGCGCTGCGGCACGGTCAGCTCCCCGTCGGCCACCGCACCACCCAGCAGGATCTTGATGTTGACCTCGTGATCGGAGCAGTCCACCCCGGCCGAGTTGTCGATGAAGTCGGTGTAGATCCGCCCGCCGGCGATCGCGTACTCGATCCGGCCCCGCTGGGTGAGCCCCAGGTTGCCGCCCTCGCCGACCACCTTCGCCCGCACCGACCGGCCGTCGACCCGGATCGCGTCGTTGGCCTTGTCGCCGGCGTCGACGTGCGACTCGCCGGAGGCCTTGACGTAGGTGCCGATGCCGCCGTTGAACAGCAGGTCCACCGGGGCGCGCAGGATCGCCCGGATCAGCTCCGGCGGGGAGAGCAGGTCGACCCCGTCGTCGAGGCCGAGCGCCGCGCGGACCTGCCAGCTGACCGGCACCGACTTGGCGGTACGCGGGTACACCCCACCGCCGGCTGAGATCAGCCCGGTGTCGTAGTCGGCCCACGACGACCGGGGCAGGTCGAACAGCCGCCGCCGCTCGGCGTACGAGGTGGCCGGGTCCGGGTCCGGGTCGAGGAAGATGTGCCGGTGGTCGAAGGCGGCGACCAGCCGGACGTGTTCGGACAGCAGCATGCCGTTGCCGAACACGTCACCGGACATGTCACCGATGCCGACCACCGTGAAGTCCTGCCGTTGGACGTCCACCCCCAGTTCCCGGAAGTGCCGCTTGACCGACTCCCAGGCGCCCCGCGCGGTGATGCCTATCTTCTTGTGGTCGTAGCCGGCCGACCCGCCGGAGGCGAACGCGTCGCCCATCCAGAAGCCCCGGGAGATCGAGATCGCGTTGGCCACATCGGAAAAGGTCGCGGTGCCCTTGTCTGCGGCGACCACCAGGTACGGGTCGTCGCCGTCGTGGCGCACCACCCGTTGCGGCGGCACGATCTGCCCGGCGACGATGTTGTCGGTGACGTCCAGCAGACCGGAGATGAACTGCTGGTAGCAGGCCACCCCCTCGGCCTGGGCCGCCTCCCGGTCCGGTGGCTCGGCCGCCGCCCGACCGCGTGCCGTACCACCGGGCTGCTTCACCACGAAGCCGCCCTTGGCACCGACCGGCACGATCACCGCGTTCTTCACCATCTGCGCCTTGACCAGGCCGAGCACCTCGGTACGGAAGTCCTCCCGCCGGTCCGACCAGCGCAGCCCGCCCCGGGCGACCTCACCGAAGCGCAGGTGCACGCCCTCGAACCGGGGCGAGTAGACGAAGATCTCGTACGCCGGCCGGGGCGCCGGCAGGTCCGGGACGGCCTGCGGGTCGAGTTTGATCGCCACGTACGGGACCGGGCGGCCGTCGGCGCCCCGCTGGTAGAAGTTGGTCCGCAGGGTGGCCAGGATCAGCGTCAGGTAGCTGCGCAGGATCCGGTCCTGGTCGAGGCTGTCCACCTCGTCGAAATGGCGGCCGATCACGGCGACCAGTTCCTGGCCGCGCCGGCGGCGGCGCTCATCGTCGACGTCGGGCCCCGGCGCGAACCGGGTCTCGAAGAGTTGGATCAGCAGCGCGGCGATCGCCGGGTAGGCGACGAAAGTGGACTCCATGTACTCCTGGGAGAAGACCGCGCCGGCCTGGCGCAGGTACTTCGCGTACGCCCGCAGCACTACCACCTGCCGCCAGGTCAGCCCGGCGCGCAGCACCAGCTCGTTGAGGCCGTCGATCTCCGCCTCACCGCGCCAGGCCGCCGAGAACGCGTTCTCCACGTGCGGCCGAACCTCGGCCATCGCTCGGGCGCCGACCGGCAGCCGCAGCCCGAAGTCGTACAGGTAGATCCGCTGGTCGACCCGGTCGATCTCGTACGGCCGTTCGTCGATCACCTGCACACCGAGAGAGTGCAGCACCGGCAGCACATCGGACAGCACCATCGGTTCGCCGTACCGGTAGACCTTGAACCGCACGTCCCGCTCGTCGACCCCGGTACCGCCGGGTGGCCGGAACAGGTGCATCTCCAGCTGGCCGGGCTCCTCCAGCAGTTCCAGCTTGGCCAGGTCCTGAACCGCCTCGTACGCGGTGTGCTCCTCCTTGTACCCCTCCGGGTAGGCGTCGGCGTACCGCCGGTGCAGTGACTTGGCCGACTCGTCGCCCAGCTTGCGTTCCAGCACCAGCCGGAAGTCGTCCTCCCACAGCCGGGTGGCCTCGGCGAGCAGTTCAGCGAGCCGGTCCGGGTCCAGCTCGACGGGGGGCGACGCCGGGTCGGTACGCACGATGAAGTGCACCCGGGCCAGCATCGACTCGGTGACCCGGGTGGTGTAGTCGACGCCGACCCCGTTGAGCTCGCGCAGCAGGATCTGCTGCATCCGCAGCCGGTTGTGCGTGGTGAACCGGTCCCGGGGCAGGTAGATCAGGCAGGACAGGAACCGCCCGTACCCGTCGGAGCGCAGGAACAGCCGCAACTGCCGGCGGCCGGCCATCCGCAGCACCCCGAGTACGGCGTGGTAGAGGTCGTCGGTGCGGATCTGGAACAGCTCGTCGCGCGGGTAGGTCTCCAGGATCTGCAGCAGGTCCTTGCCGGAGTGGCTACGCGGGCTGAGCCCGGAGCGTTCCAGCACCTCGGCGACCTTGCGCCGGACCACCGGCAGCTCCTGCACACTGGTCCGGTACGCGGCGGTGGAGAACAGCCCGAGGAACCGGCGCTCGCCGACCACCGCCCCGGCCGAGTCGAAGACCTTGACGCCGACGTAGTCGAGGTAGGCGGCCCGGTGCACGGTGGCCCGCGAGTTGGCCTTGGTGATGATCAGCAGCCGCTGTTCCAACGCCTTCGCCGCCGCCTGCGGGGTCATCGAGGTGAGCGGGCGCGGCCGGGTCTGGTCCTGGCGCAGGATGCCGAGCCCAGAACCGAGCACCGCGACCAGCGCCTTTTCCCCGTCTCCGCTGTCGACCAGCCGGTACTCCCGGTAGCCGAGGAAGGTGAAGTGGTCGTCGGCCAGCCAGCGCAGCAGTTCGACCGAGTCGGTGAGGTCCTTCTCCGGCACCGGCGGCGCGTCGGGTGATCCGGGCTCGGCCCGGTCGAGTTCGTCGGCCAGGGCCAGGGCCTGCTGGCGCATCCGGGGCCAGTCCTCCACCGCTTCCCGTACGTCGGTGAGGACCCGCTGCAGGTCACGGCGCAGCCGGTCCAGGTCGCCGGCGATTCGGATCGGGTCGATCTCGATCCGGATCCAGCTCTCCACCAGGTCGCCGTCGATCGCGTCGTCCGGCTCGACGTCGGCCGCCACCTCGGTGAGCTGGCCGAGTGGTTCGCGGCGGACCACCACCAGCGGGTGCACCAGCAGATGGACGTCGAAGTGCCGTTCGGCCAGCAGCGCGGTCACCGAGTCGACCAGGAACGGCATGTCGTCGGTGACGATCTCGACGATCGTGTACGGCCGGCCGTCGCCGGGCGGGGTCAGCCGCAGTTTCAGCTCGCCGGGCAGCCGGTGCCCGGCCAGCTCCCGGTGCGCTCGGGCGGCGTCGAGCATCTCCTGCGGACGGCAGCCGACCAGCTCCTCGTCGGCGGCGAACCGCCAGAACCGGTCCACCAGGCAGGCGGCGTCGTGGTCGGTGTCGGCCAGCGACACCGCCTGGGCGATCAGCCGCTCGGCGCTGGGCATCGGTTCGTCGTACCCGTTGTCGTCGGTGTCGTCGACCACGGCGGCCAGCGCCGACTCCGGCGGCGCGAACGTCTGGAGGTCGAACACCTCGTCCGGATCCAGCTCGGACTGGCGGTGCGGCCCGGCGCTCTGCCGGCGACGCTGCCCGTCACCGCCCGAGGCCTGGCGTTTCGACTTCGTGACCGGACGGCGGTTCATTGGCGCAGACTCCCCTCGGCCCCACCACGCTGTGGGGTCAACCTCGGCCAAGCCTATTCCTCCCGGATCGTCGTTCCGACGGCACACCGGCCCCCTGTCGTCGGCTTGGCGACACCGTTTGACCACGTCGTGTGATATGCCCTGGACGAAACGGGACAGCGGTTCATCCGGTACCCCGAGGGACAGCGGTCCATGCGCACACGTACTACCGTTCCGGTGTCCGCCATGCGTCCGGAAGGGGGCCGTCGCATGCGCCGCAAGGCGACCGTCGCGATCGCGCTGCTACTCGCCGTCACCACACTGACCAGCTGTTCCTCCGATGACGGACCGGACGCCACAGTCGCGGCCTTCATCGACGGATGGCACTCCGGTGACCTTACCGACATCGGCTTCATCACCCCGGCCGGCGAACGGTTGCCCGCCACCGACGTCACCGAGGAGCTGACCGCCCTCGTCGGCGATCTGAAGGACACGCCGCCGCAGCTGCGCCCGGACGGCGACGCCGAGGTGACCGAGGACATCGCGACCGCCACCATCGCCGTCGAATGGACGCTCCCCGGCGATGTGCGGTGGAGCTACCCGACGTCGGTCCGGCTACGCCGGGGCGCCGACGACGCCTGGCAGATCATCTGGGAGCCGACGATCGTCCACGAGCGGCTCGGCAGCGGCGACCAGCTGGCACTGAGCCGGCTCGCCCCGCCCCGCGGCGCCATCCTGGACGGGGCCGGGCAACCGATCGTCGCGCCGCGCCCGGTGGTGGTGGTCGGCGTACAGCCCGGCGAGGTCGACGACCCGGCCGCCCTGGCCGCCCAGCTCGACGCCGCGTTCCGGGCGATCCGACCGGCGATCAGCCCGCCGGTGGACGTCTCCGGGCTGGCGGACCGGCTCGACGCGGCGAAACCGGACGCCTTCGTCGAGGTGGTCACCCTGCGCGAGGAGGCGTACGAGCAGATTCGGGACCGGATCTACGAGCTGCCCGGCACCAAGTTCCGCCGGCAGGAGTGGGACCTGGCCCCCACCCGGGAGTTCGCCCGCGCGCTGCTCGGCACCGTCGACCCGGTGCAGCGGCAGGACATGGAGGCGCACCCCGGCCGGTACGAGGTCGGCGACCTGGTCGGCCACGGCGGCCTGCAGGGCGGGTACGAGGAGCGGCTACGCGGCGTACCCGGGTACTCGGTGCAGATCGTCGGGACCGCACCGGACGGCAGCGTCTCCGGCGACGAGGTGGTGTTCCGCGCCGAGGCCCAGCCCGGTGAGCCGGTGAGGACCACACTGGACACGGCCGTGCAGACCGCCGCCGACACCGCGCTGGCCGACGAGGGGCGGCGCGCCGCGCTGGTGGCGGTGCGGGTCAGCGACGGCGCGCTGGTCGCCGTCGCCAACGGCCCCGACGGTGGTACGGAGAATTTGGCGTTGACCGCGCAGGTCCCGCCCGGCTCCACGTTCAAGATGGTCAGCGCGCTCGGGCTGCTCGAAGCCGGCGCGGTCGACCCGGACGCGCCGGTCGACTGCCCGAAGACGACCACCGTCGACGGGCGCACGTTCACCAACTCGGACGGCTTCGAGCTGGGCCGGGTGCCGTTCCGGACCGCCTTCGCCAAGTCGTGCAACACCACCTTCGTCGAACTGGCCCCGCAGCTGGAGGCGGACGGGCTGGCCGAGGCGGGTCGGCTGCTCGGGCTGGAAGGCGAATGGCGGCTCGGCGTGTCCGCCTTCACCGGCGCGGTCTCCGCCGGTGGCCCACCGGCGGAACGGGCCGCCGCCGCCTTCGGCCAGGGCACCACGCTGGTCAGCCCGGTGGCGATGGCCGGCGCCACCGCCGCGGTCGTCCGGGGGCAGTGGCGCCAGCCGACGCTCATCGTCGAGCCCGCGCCGCCGTCGGCGGTGCCGGACGGCCCGCAGCTGGACCCGGCGGCGGTGCAGGCACTACGGACGATGATGCGTGAGGTGGTCACCGATGGCACCGGGCAGGCGTTGCGGGACGTGCCGGGCGAGCCGGTGCACGGCAAGACCGGCACGGCCGAGTACGACGACGACCCGACGAACACACACGCCTGGTTCATCGGCTGGCAGGGCGACCTGGCCTTCGCCGTCTTCGTCGAGCAGGGCGGGTCAGGGTCCGGGCGGGCGGTGCCGATCGCGGAGGAGTTCCTGCACGAACTCGCCGCCGGATGAACGGTGAAACCACCTGCTTGACCAACACAACGGTCATCGCTACCTTTTGCCACGACGCCCCGACACACTCGGTACGGGTGATGAATGTGGATGTCCGTGGCTGAGGTCTGGTTCGGTGTACTGGGCCCGCTGGCGGCGCAAACCGGATCGCAGACGTTGGCCATCGCCGGGCCCAGACAGCGCAACGTGCTGGCGGTACTTCTGGTCAACGTCAACCATTCGGTTCCCGTCTCGGAACTGGCGGTCGCCGTCTGGGGAGACGCCGCTCCCGAGGCCGGCCGGCGCCAGATCCAGAACGCGGTCTCACAGATCCGTGCCACACTGGCCCGTTACGGACACGCAGGGCCGCAACGGAACGAGTTCGGCTACAGCCTCTGCGTCGCGCCCGAGAACCTGGACCTGCTCCAGTTCGAGCTGCTTGTCGCCAGGGGCCACGAGTTCGAAGCCGACGGTGATCTGGCCCGCGCTGCGGACAGCCTGCGCGCGGCCCTCGCACGGTGGCGTGGCCCGGCACTGGCGGACCTGGGCGGCGACCGGATCCGTGCCCTCGCCGCCCACCTCGACGAACGGCGGCTGGCCGTCGTCGAGACGTACGCGCGGCAGGCGCTGGCCAGCGGCCCGGCCGACCGGCTGGTTGACGACCTGGCCGGACTCGCGAAACGCCATCCGCTTCGTGAGCGGCTGACCGCCGCGTACATGCATGCCCTCTACCGGGCGGGCCGGCAGGCCGACGCGCTGGCGGCGTACCGGCAGGCGGCGACCTCCCTCGGCGACGAGTTGGGGGTCGATCCCGGCCCGGAGCTCGCCGAGATGTTCCAGCGGGTCCTGCGTCACGATCCAGCGCTCGATCCGCCGCCCGCCGCCCGCACCGCGAACCGGCGGTCTGCGGCACGCGACGAGCCCTGGCCGTCCGGTGACGGGTACCCGTTCAGGGATCGCCGGAGCGGACCGGTTGTCGTACCGGCGCAGTTGCCGGCCGACGTCGCGGAGTTCACCGGTCGCCAGACCGAGCTTGACTGGCTGGATGGGCTCCTGGACGCCGGGTCAGCTGCCGATGCCGGGACGGCCGGGTCCACCGTCACGGTCGCCATGATCTGTGGCCTGGCAGGTGTCGGAAAAACCGCGCTCGCGGTGCGCTGGGCGCGCCGAGTCCTCCACCGGTTCCCGGACGGTCAACTCTTCGTCGACCTCCGTGGTGCCGACGAACACGACCCCCTGTCCCCGGCGGAGGCGCTGAGCGGATTCCTGACGGCGCTGGGTGTGCCCGGTGTCGAACATCCGGACGACCTCGCCGCGCGTGCAGCCCGGTTCCGCACCGCAGTCGCCGGCCGCCGGCTGCTCGTCGTGCTGGACAATGCCGCGACCGCCGAACAGGTACGGCCGCTGCTTCCAGGCACCGGATCGTGCATGGTGCTGATCACCAGCCGGGACACCGTCGCAGGGCTGGCCGCCGTGCAGGGCGCACGGCGGCTGACACTCGATCTGCTGCCGGAGCCGGATGCCGTCGACCTGCTGCGCCAACTGATCGGCGCGCCGGCGGTCGCCGAGCCCGAGGTCGCCGCCGGGCTGGCGATCCGCTGCGGGCGGCTCCCACTCGCGCTGCGGATCGCGGCCGAGCTGGTGGTCTCGCGTCCGGACACGGACCTCGCAGGGCTGGTGTCCGAATTATCCAGGTGGCAGGGCCGGCTCGACATTCTGGATATCGGTGACGATCCGCGGGCAGCGGTCGGCACCGTCTTCTCGTGGTCGGTCCGACACCTGCCCGAGCCAGCTGTCCGGGTGCTACGGCTGCTCAGCGTGCACCCCGGCCCGGACCTCGACGCGTACGCCGTCGCGGCGTTGGCCGGGACCGGACTCGACCCCGCCCGGCTGGCGATGGCCAGGCTCGTCCGAGCGCACCTCGTCCACCCGACCCGGCCCGGTCGGTTCGGGATCCATGACCTGGTACGCGCCTTCGCGGCCGGACTGAGCCGCGACACCGACACCGGGACCGACCGGCGGGCGGCCCGGCAGCGGCTCTTCGACCATTACCTGGGCACCGCGAGCACCGCCATGGACCGGCTGCATCCGGCCAACCGACCGTACCGACCCGATGTCGCGCCGCCGACCCCGCCGACGCCGGACCTCTCCGATCCTGCCGCCGCCGCCCGCTGGCTCGACGCCGAACTGGACAACCTGATCACGATCTCCACCTACGCCGCCGGCCACGGCTGGTCACGACACGCGGTGGCGCTGTCGGGGGTCCTGCACCGGTATCTCGTCAACGGCCAGTGGCCGGCTCACGCCCGCACCGTCCACACCAACGCGCTGCTGGCCGCGCGGCAGGTCGGTGACCCGGGCGGGCAGGCCCGGGCGCTGCTCGGTCTCGGCAGCGCACATTTCCACGCCGCCCGCTTCGGGCCGGCCGCCGCCCGGTTGAAGCAGGCCGCCGCACTGTTCCGGCACACCGCCGACCGCACCGGAGAGGCACGGATGTTGGGCACGCTCGGCTGTGTCGAAGCCCGACAGGGCCGGTACGGGTCGGCGATCGGCAGCCTGCGGCGTTCGGTGACGCTCCTGCGGGAGCTCGGCGACCGCAACGGGGAGGCCAACGGCCTGAACAATCTCAGCTGGGTGGAGCTGGACCTCGGGCGCCCCGAGCAGGCCGCCGGGTACAGCCGGCGGGCGCTCGGCCTGTACCGCGACATCGGCGACCCGGTCGGCGAACCACATGCCCTGCTCAGCCTGGGCAGGGCCGAGGCGATGCTCGGCCAGCCGCAGGTCGCTTCCGCTCGCTACGAGCAGGCCCGGCGACAGTTCCTCCGGCACGACGACCGGTTCGGGGCCGTCCTGGTCCGCCTCAGCCTCGGCATGTTGCAGAACCAGCTCGGCGAGTGGACCAACGCCGCAGAACTACTCACTGAAGCGTTGGCGCTGGCTGCCGGTGACCGGGCCAGGGAGGCGGAGGTGCTCAACGAACTCGGCATCGCCGCCCACGGCGCCGGCAGATGGGTCGACGCCGTCTCCCGTCACTCGACGGCTCTGGCGGTCGCCACCGATACCGGCGTGCCCCGGGAGTGTGCCCGGGCCCATGCCGGCCTGGGGCGGGCGTACCGGGGCAGCGGCGACCTCGACCGGGCACGACAGCATGCCGAGGAGGCGGGAGCCTGGTACGCGCGGCTTGTCCCCGCCGCTCTGCCAGAATGACGGGCCTCGACCAGCGGATACGAAGCAGGGCACGACCGGGCAGGCACCCGTCGATGCGTTCGACGGGTGCCGCTGGAACCGGCCGGTCAGGATCCCCGGGGCTAAGATCCAGGAACGACGGAGAAGCCGAAACACCCGAAGAACTGTTCTATCCCGTAGACGGGGAACATCATATTGTTCCTGGTGACCGGACCGTAGACCCCGTCCTTGGAGATTCCGGCCTCTGACTGGAGCCACCTGATGGCCGCCTCGGTTTTGGCACCGTAGATTCCATCAGTCGCCAGACCCGCGTTGTAACACTTGTTGAGTACCCACTGCAAACGAGTCACACCGTGGCCACTGCTACCCCGACCAAGGACACAGTTCGCGTTGTTCCCCGACGATACCGGGGCTGCCAGATTGCCGCCGGTCGACGTGTGCTGGAACGTGTGTTCCGTGTCGCACTGTGGATACGCGGCCGCCGCGCCGGTGGAGCCTCCGAAGACGAACACCGCCGTGGACATCAGGACCAATACGAGAGTGAAGGAGACAAGACCGTTCCCCCGCACCCCAACGAATACCGGTGATCTCATTGACATCTCCTTTCCGACAACTGGCTCCACCGTTCAGCGGTAAACGTCGACCTGATTGGCGATGACCCCGTTCGCCTTGTAGTCGGCCCGATGCGACGGGTAGTTGTTCTGGATGCAGATGGTGTAGCACAACTCGTAGTGCCCCTGGGCGTAGACCCGGTACGCGGAACTACTCGGATTCGAGATCCACTTGTTACCGGCGCCCCGCCAGTTCCAACCCATACCGACTCCGACATTGGCGCTGGTGTTCTCGGTGACGTCCACCTTCGCGGACCCGTTGAAGCACCACCGCACGCGGTGCTGCCACGTGTGCTGAGTGACGCCCAACGACTTGGACGTCAAATTGCGCCGATGGATCCAGCACTCCGTCGCGGCCACGCCGAAAGTCGGCGCCTCCTCGACTGACTCGGTGACGACGATCAGCATCGGGGTGCGGCCGGCGGCGGCCGATCCTGTCTCGACGTACACGGTCTCGGTGAAGGTACGGGTCTGGCCGACCCGCAGTTGCGAGGAATCGGCCACCGGCCCGGGCGCCGCGGCAGCGGCCGGGGCGGCCGCTGCCACCCCGGTCATGGACAGGGCCGCAGCCAGCACACCCATCGCCAGTCTCTGTACTACTCTCACGGATCCTCCCGATGCTCGTCAGTGGCACGGCCGGCGGACCGGATCGGATCAGGTCGGATCGGATCGGATCAGGTCCGTACGGCCCGCTGGACCGGGCTTGCCGGTCGCGGAGAGTCTGACACCCACTGTCCTCGATCCGTCCCGCAAGTTTCATCGGGAAGACGCTTCGGGCAACCGCAGGGCCGTGGTCGGGCTGGACGGCGTCGCAACGGGCCGCGTTAGCTCATCGATTCGAACGCGCGCACGCTAGTCGACTTCGACGGACGGTGGCGGTCCCACCAGCGGCACGTTGCCGGCCTGCACCGGTCCGTCCTCCGAACCGGACGGTGCCGCGCCCTCCTCAGGGAGGGGTGTGTTGGTGGAGGGAGGGGCTGGGGGGGTACCGACCGCACCCGGCCGCGGTCCGTCGGCGACACCGACGGGCGGTACGGCGCGCCGCAGCCGCCCCGGCTTGGCCGGCGCGGGGACCGGCGCGGCGCCTCCCGCCGCTGGGACGTCCTCCGCCACTGGGGCGTCCCGCGCCACCGGGGGCGCATCCGCCACCGAACTCGCCGGTCCGGCCGACTCCCGACCGGCGTGCACCGGCCGCAGGCCGGCCACCAGGGTCGAGACGATGTCGGCCGCGTAGCTGCTGTCCGGGTCGTAGTCAGGGTCGAAGACGGTCAACTCGACGCCGAGGCAGTGCGGGGTGTCGACCAGGTCCGCGAGCAGCAGCTCCAGCTCGGCGAAGGCGATGCCGCCCGGATCCGGCGCGTCGACCGCCGGCATCACCGCCGGGTCGAGCACGTCCACATCGACATGCACCCAGTAGCCGGCACAGTCGGCCAGCTGGTCGCGGGCCCACTGGGCGCTACGCGCCGCCCCCTCCGCACGCAGCTCCGGCACCGGTCGGGTGACGATCCCGGCCGCCTGGAGATCCAGCCGGTACTCGTCCTGGGCCCGGATGCCGAGCACCACGACGTCGATGTCCCGGAAGTACGGCCGGCGGCCCTCGATCCCCGCCAGATCCGGCTGGCCCCGGCCGGTGACCAGGGCCAGCCCTTCGCCGGCCGCCGCACCGACGTAGGAGGCGTTGCCGGGATGCCGGAAGTCGGAGTGCCCGTCAACGTAGACCAGGCCGATCCGCCCGCCGACCGCCTCGCCGAGCCGGTGCATGGCGAGCGCCCCGCCGAGCAGGATCGAGCAGTCGCCGCCCAGCACCACCGGGAACTCCCCGGCGTCGATGACGGCACCGATCCGCCCGGCGAGGGCGATCGTGTACGCCGAGATCGACCCGGCGTGGCAGACCCCGTCGCCGGGTCGCCAGTCCGCCGGGTCGTACCGGGGCGGGGTCAGACACCCGGCGTCGCGGGCGCCGAGGCGACCCACCAGCTGATGGTCCCGAAGTGCGCCGGGCGCTTTCGCGCAGCCAGGCACCGACGTCCCGGTCGGCGGTCGCAGACCGAGGTTCGACGGTGCGTCCAGTACGGCGATCCGGCGCATCGGCGGGGCTCAGAACAGTGCGCTGGCCAGTGCCCGGCGGGCCCTGGTCACCGCCGGGTCGTCCGGACCGGCCATGGTGAACAGCGACACCAGGTGTTTGCGGACGGTCTCCCGGTCGTCGCCGGCGCTGCGCCGGACCAGGTCGATCAACCGCTGGTACGCCTGCTCCGCCTGACCGCCGAGCACCTCCACGTCGGCGGCGAGCAGTTGAGCCGGAACGTC
Source organism: Micromonospora sp. ABR4_055 (assembly GCF_056160425.1). Lineage (NCBI taxonomy): Bacteria > Bacillati > Actinomycetota > Actinomycetes > Micromonosporales > Micromonosporaceae > Micromonospora > Micromonospora sp. ABR4_055. The sequence goes on along the minus strand of NZ_JBSWXD010000026.1, from coordinate 5,468 downwards.
GTCCGGTGCCGACGCCGCCGCGTCGAGCGCGGCCGCCGGCTGCACCCCCTGCACCCGGCGGGCCAGGGCGACCTGGGCCAGCCCGGCCTCGGCGGCGGTGTCCGCCGGCGCCTCGTTGAGGATCTTCCGGTAAGCCTGCTCCGCAGCGTCCAGGTCGCCCATCATCAGCGCCTCGTCGGCGGCGTTGAGCAGCGGATTCTCCGGCTCCTCGACGGTGACGCCGCCAGCTTTGAGCACGGCGCCGATCCACTGCCGCAGCTGGGCCTCCGGCACCACACCGGCGAACGCGTCGACCGGCTGGCCGCCGACGACGGCGTACACCATGGGGATGCTCTGCACCCGGAACATCTGCGCCAGGCGCTGGTTGCTGTCAACGTCGATCTTGGCCAGCGTCCAGGCGCCACCGCCCTCGGCCGCGAGCCGCTCCAGCAGCGGCGACAGTTGCTTGCAGGGCTCGCACCACTCGGCCCAGAAGTCGATGACCACCGGTGTGGTCATCGAACGTTCCAGAACCTCGGTCTGGAAGGTCGCCTCGGTGACGTCGATGACGGCACCGGCTGCCGCCGGTGCGCCGGCCGCCGGGCCGCCACCGGCCCGGGTCGGGGTCCCGTCCGGCCGGTTCCCGCCGGCCGGCGCTGCGCTGCGCAGCGAGCTGAGGTCTACCGCGCCGCGAGTGAAAATCGACGGGGTGGTACGTGGGTCGCTCATGGTTACCTAGTCTCGCACGCGCAGGGCGCGTCCCAACGCCAGCGCCACCGCCCCGAACAGCAGCATGACGCCGATCACGGGGAGCAGCACGGCGACCGGCCAGGGCCAGCGGACCGGGGCCAGCGGGACCGCCTCCTCGACGGTGACCGGCAGGTAGCTTCCGCTCAGCCACCAGGCGAGCAGCGCACCGCCGAGCCCGGTCACCGTGGCCAGCAGCACTGCGGGCAGCCCGCTCCAGCGCAGCGAACCGGCCGCCGACCGGGACGGCAGTCCCTGGGTCCGCAGCGCTGTCAGGTCCTCGGCGCGGCGCCGCCGTTCGACCATGGCGAGTAGCACCATCCCGGAGCCGGCGAGGATCACCGCCAGGGCGGCGGCGAGCAGGTGGAACCAGATCGCCAGGGCCGGTGCCTGCCGGTCCAACCCGGCCCGGAGCTGCTCCGGGGTGAACTCGCTGGTGACGGTAAGCCCGGCCGCGTCCAACTGCTCGGCGATGTCGGCCGGTGCCCGGGGACCGAGCCAGACCTGGGCCGTTTCAAGTCCGGTCTTCTCCGGCACCGCCCGTACGGCGTACTCCATGTCGACCAGGAAGCCGCGGTCGCCCAGCGCCGGCAGCGCCGGGACCGGGTCGACCTCGGACGTCAGCTGCGCACCGGTGGGCAGCAGCGCCGTGGTCGGGTTCAGCCCGGGCGGCCGGTCGTCGGCCAGGGCGGTCACCGCTGGCAACGGGTACGGCGTGTCGGCCGGCAGCGCCCACGGGTCGGGGGCGGCCCCGCCGGCGAGCAGTCGCAGCCCGCCCGAACCGGCCCCGGCCGGGTCACCGGACGGATCGCGCCAGCGCCGCCCGTCGGTGAGTTCCGCCGGGCCGAGCAACCGCTTCCCGTCGACGGAGAGGCCGGTGAGGGTCACCTCGCGGGCCTGCGAACCGGCCGCGCTGTCGGGGTCGGCCGCGCGGCCGATGCCCGGTTCGACCCGGGCGGACAGCCCGGCGAGCTGGCATCCGGCGGCACAGTCGACCGGGATCCGGTAGGTGTGCCGCCCCGGCCGGGCCGGCGTCGCTTCGGCCACCGCACGCCCCGACGCCGCACGCAGATGAACGGTGAACCACACGTCGTCGGCCGGTCCGGTCTCCTGCGGATCCGATGGTGGGCCGGTCTGCTCCGGATCCGCCGGCTCACCGGTCTGCCGCAGATCGGCGACGGCGACGACCAGGTCCACCGAGATCATCGTCCCGTCGACGGCGATCGGTTCGATGGCCTGCCGTCGTAGCGTCGCGGCGACATCCGCAGGGCCCGCCGGACCGAACTCGGGTCGCCAGCGGGCGGTGGCGGCCAGCGCCGACGTGTCGGCGAGCAGCACCGGAACGTCGGCGTCGGTGCTGGCGAACCCGACCGCCATCGCGTACTCGCCGCTCGGATCGACGGTGCGCACGGCGGTCAGCAGCGTCCCGGCGTCGACCGGCAGCAGGGTCAGCACCCGGTCCGCCCCGGCCTGCACCTCGGCCAGCGCCGCCCGCGACTGTCGGGCCACGTCGAACGCGCTGGCCGCGTACCCGGTCAGCACCACGGTGACGGTGAGCAACGTGAACAGCCGTTGGCTGGCCGGCTGCCGGGCCAGGTGCAGCAGCCCCAGCGCCGGGCCGAGCCGGCCCCGGCGCAGTGCGACGGCACCGAGCCGGCCAGTCAGCGGTGCCACCAACCGCGCCGCCAGCAGCGCCACGGTGACCCCGATCAACGCCGGCACCAGCAGCGACAGACCGACCAACTCGCTGTCGAACAGCCGCAGCTGCACCACGGCGACCACGGTCAGGGCCACCATCACCGTCTCCGCCAGCAGCGACGCCCACCGCCGGGACCGGGCCGGCACCCGGCGCAGCAGGTCGACGACCGGGCTGGCCAGTTCCCGGCGCTGGGCGGCCAGTACGGCGAGCAGCGCACCGACGAACGCGGCGCACCCGGCCAGCACAGCCGCCCCTGAGGAGACCGGAGCGAACCGGCCCTCCTCCAGTCGCAGGCCGGCGAGCAGCCCGACGGCAACCGAGCCGAGCAGGTAGCCGACCGGCGCGCCGAGGGTGATCGCGACCGCCGGCTCACCGGCGGCCAGCGTCCACCGGGTCCGCCGGGGCGTTCCGCGCAACGCGATCAGGCCCAGCTCGGTACGGCGGGCCACGGTGCCGGCGGCGACCGCGACGAAGACGACGAACAGGCAGAGGACCACCAGCGGGACGGCCGCGACCGGCACCACCTGCCGGGTCAACGCCTGTGCCGCCGAGATCCGCTCCAGCAGCGGGCCGACGTCGTCGGACAGGTTGACGTACCCGCCGCCGTCGGCGCGAACCTGCTCCTCGAGGCTGTCCAGCCGCTCACCGAGCGCCGTCAGCCGGTCCGGTCCCAACGCGGCGGACTCGGCCAGCGCGTCGACGCCCCGGTAGTCGCTACGCCGGTCGATGGCGTCTACGGCGTGCCGACCGGTGAAGACCGGTTCGCGGTAGGCGTCCGGCGCGCCGGGCACGAAGTACGGTGTCCGGCCCCAGTAGAGCGCATCCGGGTCCACCGGCTGGTAGACCCCGACGACGGTGATCCCGGCCGGTACCCCGCCCGGACGGTAGATGCGCTGCACCGGGTCGTAGTCGGCCCACGTGACGGTGACCGGTGTGCCGGGGGCCAGGTCGAGGCGTCGTGCCGTGTCCGCCCCGACCACGACCTCGTACGGCGACATCAGACACCGCCCGGCGACCATCCGCAGGTTGGCGCAGACGTCCTCGCGGAAGACCAGGTAGGAGATGTCGGTGCCGGCGGGTTCCAGCCCGAGCACCGGCATCTGCACTGTGTAGACGGTGCGGAAGCCGGGCAGGTCGAGCACGGCACCGGTGACGGCCCGGAAGCCGTCCTCCTCGCCGGGTGCCACGTCGGGGATGGACAGGGTGACCGTGCGGTCGGCGCGGTCGGCGGCGGCGATCTCCGCCGCTACGACGGCCCGGTCGGCGGCGGCCAGGTACGCCGGGCCGGTCACCGCGGCGGCGGTGGCGAACGCGCTCAACAGGAAGACGACCAGCGCCTGCCCGCGCCGGGCGGCGACCATGGACAGCAGCAGGGAGATCATCCGACGCCTCCGGGCCCGGCCGCCGGTGGGTTCGGCCCGGCCGGCGGGGCGACCCGGGAGTCGACGGCCCGGACCAGCCGGGCACCGGCGAACGCCGCGGCCGCGCCGAGCACCGCGGCCGCGACGAGCGTGCTCACCAGCAACGGGACAGCCTGTGGACCGATCCGCAGCGGCAGTACGGCCCAGTTGTCGACGAAGATCGGCATCGTCTGCCGGATCGGCAGCTGGGCGAGCACGGTGGCCATCAGGCCCACCACCACCGCGATTCCCACGGTGACGGCGTATCCGCCGTAGGCGATCCGGGTGACGGCGCGGGCCGGGAGCCCCTGGGCCCGCAGGGCGGCCATCTCGGCGGCCCGGTCGTCGCGTTCCACCGCCGCGACCACCGCCAGCGCCCCGGCGGCCAGCAGCAGCCCGATCAGTCCGGCGGCCAGCTGGAACCGCAGCGCCGACGGCGGACCCTGGCGGCCGAGCTGCTCGATCACCTCGGTCCGGGAACCGGTGTCGATGATGGTCAGCCCTTCGGCGGTGAGCCGGTCGGCCAGTTCCGCCGGCGCGTCGGGAGCGAGCCAGACCTGCGGCACGTCGCCGGTGCCGGCCCCGTCGGCCAACCGGTCGGCCCGCTCCAGGTCGACCAGGTAGCCGCGCAGCCGGGCCTGCGGCAGCGCGTCGGCCACCGTCACGTACCGCACCGGCAGATCCGCACCACCGAACACGGCGAGCCGTGGCTCGCCGGCAACGTCCGGGGCGAGCTCCGGTCCGGAGCGGACCACCGGCACCGGCACCGGCGCGTCGATCGGATGGATCCGGGTGGACCGCTGCCGGTCCGCCCGGCCGGGTGGCGGCGGGGTGGTGACGGTCGCGCCGTCCGGCCCGGTGGTCAGCCGGGGGCCGATGGCACCACCGGCGACCGCGCCACGCCAGTTCCCGATATCGCCGAGATACGCCGCGTCCAGCCGGGGTGTGGTGGCCCCAGCCAGATCGTGCAGGGTGATCGTGAGATCGGGCCCGGCCGGCACCGGTACGCCGTTCCGGGCTGGTTGGACCAGTTCGAGTGACGCCAGCCGGCAGCCGTCCGGGCCGCAGCCGGTCACCGTGGCGGGATGCTCGGCACGATCGGTGCCGAGCAGGTCGAACACCACCTGCACCGGGTCTCCAGCCGGGTCGACCAGGTGCGCCACGACGCTGACCGGCACCTCGTCCGGTCCGGTGGCGGTCAGAACCAGCGGACCGTCGCCGACCCGAACCTCGGTGGCCGGCGGGGTGAGCGCGGCGGCGACCTCGGCGGCGACCGGGCCGTAGCCGGGGTGCCAGGTGGCGACCTGGGCGAACCGGGAGGCGTCGACGGCGAGCACGTACTGGGCCGATCCGGGATTGTTGCCGACCACCGCCATCGCGTACCGGCCGGACGGGTCGGCGGCGCGGACCGCGGCCAGCAGGTGGGCCCGGCTGCGGGCCTGCACGGTGAGCACCTGGTCGGCGCCGGTGGCGTGGGTGGCGCGGACGGCCCGCGCGGAGACCGATTCGGTCCAGCTGCCGATCGCGGTGCCGAGCAACGCCACCCCGACGGTGAGCAGGGCGACCAACCGCGCGGTCCCCGGCCGGCGGGCCAGGTGCAGCGCGGCCAGCGCGGCGGGCAGCCGACCGGCGCGCAGCAGGAC
>NZ_JBSWXD010000025.1:0-50174 GCF_056160425.1 Micromonospora sp. ABR4_055 | reverse complement strand
AAGATCGGTATCGAGACCGATCGGGGCCCGTGGGTGCAGGCGCTGGTCGCCGCCGGGTACACGGTGTACCCGGTCAACCCGTTGCAGGCGGCCCGCTACCGGGAACGTCTGGCGGTGTCCCGGGCCAAGAGCGACGCCGCCGACGCGCACATGCTGGCCGACATGGTGCGCACCGACTCGCACCAACTGAGCCCGATGGCCGGAGACTCGGCGGACGCCGAGGCGGTCAAGGTCGTCACCCGGATGCACAAGACGCTGATCTGGGAACGCACCCGTGCTGTGCAGCGGCTGCGGCACGCGCTGCGGGAGTACTTCCCTGCGGCGTTGGAGGCGTTCGAGGACCTCGACGCCGCTGACACCCTGCAACTCCTCGCGAAGGCCCCTGATCCGGCCAGCGCCGCCCGGCTGAGTATCAGCCAGATCAGCGCCGCTCTCAAACGGGCCCGGCGCCGTGACGTCGCGGCCAAGGCCGCGTCGATCCAGGCGGTGCTGCGTGCCGAGCACCTCGGCCAGCCGGCCGTGGTCACCACCGCCTACGCCGCGTCGGTGCGCGCCCTGGTCGCCCTGCTGGTCACTCTCAACGAGCAGGTCAAGGCCCTGCAAGGGCAGGTGGAGGACCATTTTGGCCGGCACCCGGACGCTGAGATCATCCTGTCCCAGCCCGGACTGGGTGCCGTCCTCGGCGCCCGGGTGCTCGCCGAGTTCGGTGACGACCACGACCGCTACGCCACCGCGAAGGCCCGGAAGAACTACGCCGCGACCAGCCCGATCACCCGCGCGTCCGGGAAGAAGAGGACCGTCGCGGCCCGGTTCGTCCACAACGACCGGCTCATCGACGCCCTGATGACCCAGGCGTTCTCCGCGTTGAAGGCCTCGCCGGGTGCCCGCGCCTACTACGACCGGCAACGTGCCCGCGGCGCCAGCTACAACGCCGCGCTGCGCCAACTCGCCAACCGGCTCGTCGGCATCCTGCACGGATGCCTGAAGACCGGCACCGTCTACGACGAGGCGACCGCGTGGTCGCATCACCTCAGCAAGGCTGCTGCTTGACATTCAAGCTCCTGGGATGTCTTTCGGGGGTCTGGCCGATGGCCGCCGGGCGGTCAGATCCGGGCCAGGAAGGGATAGAGGACGAATCCGATCAGGACGAAAACCAGGAATGCTCCCGGGATGTCGAGCCGGCCGGTGACCGCCTCCGCCCGAGCCAGGTTGTCGGTCCTGATCTGGTCGCGCAACGAGTCGGCGCGGCTCCGCAACGTCTCGTGCACCTGGGCACCTTCGGTGCCCGACGACTGCATGATCGATCCGACGTCACCGAGCTCCGGTACGCCGATCTGGTCGGACAGGTCCCGCAACTCGTCCCAGGGTGAATGCATCTGCAGCTGGGCCAGCCGCAGCGCCTCCCGGATCCGTTCGAAGACCCAGCCGTCGCACACCTTCGCCGCCCGCTCCAACGCCTGCACCGGCCCGTGCGCGGCGGACAGCTGCAACGCGACGAGGTCCAGATAGGTGCAGACCGCCCGGCTGAACTCCCGCCGGGCCTGCCGGGCCTTGCTGACCACGTCCTGGTGGGCGATCAGCGCGGCCGCCGTCGCCAGCACCAGGCCGGCGGCCACCGGTACGGCGACCGGCAGGTCGATGCCGACCACGCCGAGCGCCATGCCCAGCACCGGTGGCGCGACCAGCCCGATCAACGCCGACAGCAGCAGCGACAGGGCGTACTGCTCCGGGGTCCGGCCGAGCAGGGCGAGTTCCTTGTGCGGTGGCCGCAGCCACCGGACCACGCCGGTCAGCCAGGCCAGATCGCTGTCGGCGGCGACCACACCCGGCCGGCCCTGGGTGTGGTGCAGCCGGCGCAACGCCGGCGAGAGGGCCGGCGTGGCCGGGCTGGTCTCCCGCAGCAGCAGGAACAACCCGAGGCCGACCAGCGCTCCACTGACCACCGCGACGGTCAACTGCCAGTTGAGGATCATGACAGCACCTCGTCGGGGTCCGGGGCGGCGAGGAACCGGGCCGGTCGGGGCGGAATGCTCATCTGCCGCACCCAGACGAGCAGCGCGACGAACAGGCCGCCCAGCGCGACCATGACCAGTTGGCCGGTCGGCGTGCCGTACGGCGCCATGTAGTCCGGGTTGACCAGCCCGTACCCGAGGACCAGCAGGGTCATCACGGTCAGGAACCGCACCGCGAACCGGGGCTGGGTGCGTTTGGCCTCCACCTCGCGGCGAGTGGCGACCTCGGCGGCGGCCGCGTTCGCGATCGACCCCAGGACGTCACCGAGCCGCTCGCCCCGGTCGGTGAGGTGCAGGATCAACGCCGCCACGACCTGGTCGCAGACCGGGTCGCCGATCTCGTCGGCGAACGTCAGCAGCGCGGTCCGGCCCAGCCAGCCGGCCTGTAGCCGGGACGCCAGATCCCGTACCTCCGGGTTGATCTGCTCAGGAGCGGTGCTGACCGTGCCGATGATTGCCTGCTGCAGGCCCTGGCCGGTGCCGGAGACATCCTTGAGTCGGCGGGTCCACTCGCCGACGGCTTCGATCCGGGCGATCGCCCGCCGCTCCGCCTTGCCGACGCTGAACAGCCACGGCGCCCCCGGCACGGCGACCGCGACCAGGATGCCGGCCACCGGCAGGCCGGTGATCAGGAAGGCGAACGCGCCGACCAGCCCGGCGGCGACCAGCAGCGCCTGATGCTGGCGCTGCTCACGGCGGCTGGCGCCGGAGCCCAGCCAGAGCCGACGCACCAGCAGCCCGGCGCGCGACGGCGGCCCGGGTGGCCGGCTGGTGCCGATCAGCGCGACGACGGCGAGGACCAGGCCACCGATGCAGGCCGCGCCGGCGATGACCGCGATGATCTCGATGTTGGCGGGCAGGTTCACCGCTGCCCCCGCAGGACGGTGTGCCGTGGCCGACGCCAGGCACCGACGCCGGCCTCGATGTAGCGGGACAGCATCCGGGCGTCGTAGCCGACCCGCAGCAGCTGCTCGCGGATCCGTTCCGGCAGGTGCCGAGGAACCGCCCGGCCGTCCGCGCCGGGGCCGAAGACGGTGGTGGTGGCGATCCGACCGCCCTCGCCGACCCCGATCACCTCCTCGACGTGCGAGACGAACCGGTGTTTGCGTCCGCCGATGCCGGTCTCGTCCTCGACGGTGACGTAGACGATCAGGTCGAGGGCGTTGCCGGCCATCCGGCGGGCCTGGTCGACGGTCATCTCCCGGCCGTGCGACAGGGCCAGCTCGACGATCCGCTCGCCGACCCCCGACGGGGTACGGGCGTGGATGGTGCACATCGAGCCACGGCTGGTCGTCATCGCCTGCAGCATCGGCACGATCTCCCGGGACCGGACCTCACCGACGATGATCCGCAGTACCCCCATCCGCAGCGAGACCGGGATCAGGTCGGCGATGCTCACCTCACCGGCCGGACGGCCGTCGAAACCGCGTTCGCCGTGGCCCTCGCGGGCCTCGAAGCTCATCACCGCCCGGTGCCGATCGGTACGCCGGGCCGGCAGCAGTTCCCGGCTCTCCTCCAGCAGCACGTACGGCTCGTCGGGTGGGATCTCGTCCATCAGCGCCCGGATCACGGTGGTCTTGCCGGCCCCGGCCAGCCCGGCGACCATGATGTTCAGCCCGGCCCGCATCGACGCCCGCAGGAAGTCACGGACCAGCACGTCGATCATCTCGTCCAGGTCGGGCCGGCCGCCGGCCACGTCGTCGAGGCTGATGTCCAGAGTGTTGTGCTTGCGGATCACCGCGTACGGGCGGTGGCTGACCAGGTAGACGGCGGCCAGCCGGCTGCCGTCGGGCAGTTGCAGGTCCAGCGTCGGCTTCGAGGTGGACAGCGACCGTTCGGTGGCCCCGGCCCGCCGGGCGGCCGCCTGCAGGATCTCCACCAGTTCGTCGTCGCTGTCGGCGATCGGGGCGTGCCAGTCCACCTGCCCGTTGCGCCGGGTGATCCGCACCTGGTCACAGCCGAGGATGTGAACCTCTTCGATGGTGTCGTCGACCAGCAGGGTCTGCAGCCGGCCGAGCCCGACGAGTTCGGCGGTGACCTGGTCGAGCAGCACCCGTTCCTCGTACGCGGTCAGCGGGGTGCCGGCCCGGCGGACCTGGTCGGCGTACTCGGCGACGACCGCGACGGCGAGCCGGGCCCGCTCGACGTCCTCCTCGTCGATGGTGAACTCGCGACCCCGCTGCCAGCGGGTGAGCCGGGTGCTGAGCTCCCGGCGCAGCTCGCGGACCAGCGCGAAGTCGGTACGCGGCCGGGCCAGCGCACCGGTGCCGGTGGTGTCGGGGGTGGCCGGCGGCGTGGTGGGTGGAGCCAGCGCGGTCGGCGGCAGGGTGGCCGGGGCGGCACCGGGCTGGATGCCGGGCCGGGGTGCGCCCGTGGGCCGGGCGGTGGGCGGCGCGCTGACCGGGACGACCAGGGGCCAACTGTGCCGCGCGCTGTGGCCGTGCTGCGCGGGACGCAGCGGCACGCCGCTGTGCCGCGTCGCGGCGGGCGGTACGGCTTCGCCGGGGGCGGCTTCGCCCGGAATGCCGTTCGGACCGAGTGGCGGGGTGATCGAGGTGAGCGGGTCCGGCCGGTCCCGGGCCGGCCGCTGCGGCCGGCCGGCGGTGTTGTCGGACTCGTCGCGGGGATCGCTCAGAACTGGCTCAAATCGCATTCGGCACCCCTTCCGGCGTTGCCCACCGCAGCCGGGCCTGCCGTCGCTCGATCAGCGAACGGACCGGGACCTCCAACGCGCCGGCCGCCCGCAGCAGCGGCCGGTTGAGCTTGACCGTGCCGCCGTGGCTGAGCACCTCGGCGGTACGGGGGTCGGCCGGCAACCGGGAGATCACCGGCAACTGCAGGGCCCTGCTGATCTCGGCGCGGCTGTGGCCGTCACCGACCAGCAGCAGCCGCAGTGAACCGGGCGGCACCCGGTGCTCGGCGAAGTCCCGCTCGATGGTGGTCACCGCCGCCCGGGCGCTGGACAGGTCGGGCAGGTGCGCGGCCGCCACCACCAGGACGACGGTCGCCGCCCGCAGGATCGGCCACGGTGGATTAGCGACGTAGAGCCGACCACAGTCGACGATCACGTCGTACGGTGGACGGCCGCGTTCCAGGCCGACGAAGAAGTCGGCGAACCGTTGCCACAGAGGGGTGACGCTGCCGATCTGCGTCGGGTCGACCACGCCGGGCAGCAGCAGCCGCTCCCGACGGGGGGCGTCCAGGTCGACCAACTGGCTCCAGAAGGCCTCCTCCAGGTTGCCGTCGCGCAACTCGCTGACCGCCAGTTCCCCGATCCCCCGCCGGCCCTCCAGGGCACCGCCGAGGTAGCCGGCCATCAACGTCCCGCCGGCCGGATCGCACTCGGCGAGCACCACCCGGTGGTGCCAGGCGAGCGTGCAGGCGAGCGCGCTGGTGGTGACGCCGGGGGAACCCTTGGCGGAGACGAGCGCGACGATGGCCATCCGTCAGGCCGCCGGGGCCAGCACGACCGCGATCCTGTCCTCGGCGGCGAGCACCACCACCGCCGGCACGTCCCGTGCGGCGAGTGCCAGGTAGGCGATGATCCCGCTGCGGTCGTCGGCGGCCACGTCGATCACGGTCGCGTCGAATCGGGTGACCGCGTTCTCGCTGGCGTTACGGGTCGGGGTGCCGACGAGGATCAGCTTGTCGCCGGGGTTCAGCTGCCGGGCCGGCACCTGGTCGGCCCGCAGTCCGAGGGCGATCTGCTGCTGGTCCGGCCCGATCATCGGCTCGTTGGTCAACTGCGCCGGGGTGAGCAGGCTGCCGGGCACCAGGGCGACCGCGGCCCGCAGCCCGACGACCTGGTCGAGCTGGCTGGCCGGCACCGGCTTGATCGCCTGCCCGCCGGCCACCTGCACGGTCACCAGGTCGTCGGCGGACAGGACCGTACCGACCGACACGTCCCGGGCGACCGCCAGGTAGGAGCCGGTGGCCCGGACCGAGGTGACCGCGAAGGCGGACCCGAGCCCGCCGAGGGCGATCAGCAGCACCGCCAGCCCGAGCAGGCCGGGCCGGACCCGTCGCTGCCGGACGATCTTCGGCGGGGTGACCGGCGCGTCGACGCCGCCTTGGCCGGTACGTGTCGTCGCCACGGTCATCGCCGTACCACCTGCAGTTCGTCGATCTCGATATCAATGGGGTCGCTGATGACCGTCGGGCTGGCGAAAATGTCCTGTTCGACCCCGTTGATGAACCAGGTGACGTCCCAACTGACCGTTGCGGTGACCTGGTAGCCGCCCGGCGTCGGGTAGCCGTTGTCGTAACCGCAGCCGGGGTTCCAGGGGTTGTCGACCGCCGGGTCGTACGCGTCGAAGACCTCGTCCCGTTCGCAGCTGAAGCTGTCGCCGTTGCCCATGTTGAAGGTGATCTCGTCGACCTCGGCCAGCACCCGGACGCTGACGTCGCGGTCCGCCTCGTCCTCATCAAGCGGGCCCCAGACAATGTCGGACTCTTCGGACCACACCCAGACCGGCAGACCGACCAGGCCGGGCTTGTCCGGGTCGGGCGCGGTGTGGATGACCGGCTTCTCGAATTGGATCCGGGCGTACGCACGGCGACGCAGCTCGTACGGGTCCGGTGGCGCCTCGTAGCCCGACGGCGGGTCGTCCAGCCACCTGACGATTTCTGAGACCTGCCCGGCGACGCAACTCACGTTGTACGCGACCTGCCCCGGCTCGCCGCCCGGCGGCTGCGGCTCGGCCCGCATGTAGTAGCACTCGTCCTCGCGGTTGAACCAGCCGACGATGTCGTCGTAGCAGGGCAACTCGACGCCGTCGCGGTAGCACGGGCCGGCCCCGCCGTCGCCGCCGTTGTTGCCGCCGCCGTTGTTGCCGCCGCCGTCGTGGCCGGGGCCGCCGGGCTGCTCGACCCAACCTTCGCATTCGGCCTGGGTGACGCCGCCGCAGCCGCCACCGGACGACTGTGCGGCAGCCGGCCCGGCGGCGGTCAGCCCAGCAGCGGCCAGCAGGGCGACTGCGGCCAGCCCGACGAAGGTACGGCGGCCGATGGCAGCGACGCCGGTCAGCATGGCTGGTCCCGGTGTGCGACACCCCGGCTGATCAGCCAGCGACCGTCGTCGTAGCGGGTCGCGGTGGCGGTGGCCAGGTAACGACCCACCTCGGTGCCGGGAACGACCGTGTCCGTGTCGTTGGCGTAGACCATCCGGTAATTCGTCGCGTCCAGGCAGTCCTGGATGTCAACCGTCATCGGCACCGAATCGAGATTGATGTCGGTTATCGTGGGATCGGAGGTTAGTGAGCCGATGCGCACGGCGCCGTGCTCCTTCGCGTCTCGAATGCTCAGCCTGACCCGGGTCAGGAGTGGGTCGCCGAGATACTTCTTCAACTCGGGGTGATGGGGGTCGGCCGCGTGTTCGGCCTTCTCGGCGGCGGCGAGGTAGCCGTTGTACGCGGCGAGCGCGGCTTCGGCTGCCTCGGCGGCGGCCGGGTCGTCGGTCGCCGCCGGTGCGCGCAGTGGCGGCAGGGTGGCGGACTGCTCGCTGGCGCAGCCGGCGAGCGCGGCAGTCGCGAGCACCGACGCGGCGAGCATCACTGCTGGCCAGGGGCGCTGACTTGGCCTCACGTCCGTCCTCCTCGGTGCCCGCCGGGCCGGCCAGGGTGGCGCAGGGCGACAAGCACTATTGCCAACATCGATGTGTTGGGGTGTTGCCGTACTGTCCGTTGGAATGATCCAGTGCTGCCTCCGGCTGGTCCGGCCAGGTGTCGACCGACGCATTTCCGCCGGTCGGTCGGATGTTTCCCGGCGGTAGTGCATCGCTCAAGGGGGGAGCATAGGCTGACGCCCGCGACAGCAACAGGGGCAATTCAGAACAATACTCAGGGTTACGATCTTCGAGTCCGGTCCCGGTGGAGGGTGGCGCGATGCCCGGTCATTCCGATCACCGCCCCAAGACGCATCCGCGTACGTCTGTCAAGTGGACAGTGGTGATCGAAAACCGACAGTCTCCATCGCGAATTGCCAGCCTGGGCCGGATTCTGTCCCATTTGGAAGTCGACGGTCGACCCGGCCATCGTCGACCAGCAGACCGACCACGGTGCGAGCCGGAGTCGGTCGACCGGGTCCCGCCAGCCCGATCGACACCAAGAGTAAGCGATCATGAAAACACGGACCGTGACCGGCGTCGTGGAGGCCGGGAGAGGGCGCAGGGATGATCACCGGTAACGAGCGCCCGATCGGGACCGAGCCGGCACCGGCCCCCGCCGGAGGACGGCCCGGCCAGGCCGGCAAGCTGCTCCGCATACTGCTGGTGCTCCGCGTACTGCTGGTGCTGCCCGTGCTGCGCCGGGCCGCCGCCGTCCACTCGGTGGCACCCGGCGAACCGTGGCGGACCGGCTGTCCACGGTGCGGCACGCCGTTCGGCGCGGCCGGCCGGCCGGGGTCGTTTTCCCCGCCGGCGTCGGTGTCCCCGCTGGCCAGATGCGGCGGCTGCGGTGCCCGGGTCGGCCCGCTGCCGTTCGCCGTCGAGGTGGTCGCCGTCGCGGCGCTGGCGGCGTTGATCTCCGCCGGCCTTCCCTGGCCGGTCCTCCTGGCACTGATGTGGTGGGCCGCCTGGATGGTCCCGCTGGTCTTCGTCGACCTCGCGGTGCACCGGCTGCCGGACCGGCTCACCTACCCGGCCGCCGCCGGGACCTGGGCGCTGCTCGGCGCGGCGGTACTGCTGGGTGAGCCGTCCGATGCCTGGCTGCGGGCCGTCATCGCCGGTACGGGCGTCGCGGTGCTGTTCGCCGCCACCACCCTGGCGTTCGGTGCCAGGGGGTTCGGGCTGGGCGATGCCAAACTGGCGCTCAGCGTCGGCGCGGTGCTCGGCTGGTTCGGTTGGCCGATGGTGCTGCTCGGGCTGCTGGTCGCCTTCGTCGGTTCGGGCGGCGTGGCGGTGGTCCTGCTGGTCGCCCGGCGGATCCGGTGGACCCAGCAGCTGCCGTTCGGGCCGTTCCTGGTGCTCGGAGCCGTCGTCGGGGTACTGCTGGCCGGTCGACTGCCGGCGGGCTGAGCACAACCTCACCCCGACTCACGCCGAAATGCAGATCCGCTCGACATGCTCGAAGATGTCCGCGTCGGTCTCCTGCTGCCAGGCTGGCAACGCGTCCCAGTCGGCCACGTACGACGGCTTCGGGTCGTCGAAGTGCTTGTGGATCTGGGCGATCCAGCACAACGCCACAAAACGCCCCTTCTGCTCCCGGCTCAGCTGCGCTGTGCAACCGGAACTGACCTGCACGAAGTCGTGAATCTGGCCGAACACGGCCGAAGCGGCCTGTCGCTCCCATGCGGGGGTGGCCTCCCACGGGGCGACGTAACCGGGCTTCGGCTCGCCCGGATAATGCCGGAGCACCCCGGCTGTCCACGCCTCACGGAAGTGGCGACCCCGCTCGTCGGTCATGATCGGCCCTGATTCCTCTCGTCTCGTCATCAGATCATTTCGCCGTCAGGCTGCAGCCGTCAGCAGGCCGGTTATCCGGTCGTTCAGCTGTGCGACCTGAGCATCAGCCAACAGGGCCGGCGTGAGTTGGCGCTGGAAGCCCTGCACCTTCCGGCCCAGGTAACCGACGGAGTGGGTCTGCTCGGCGATGCCGACAGCTTCGCTGCCGTACCGGAGCATCCGATCGATGTCGGTACGTTGAGCGCTCAGCAAAGCAAGATCGGCCAGGATGCCACCCCGACGACGCGGCGACATCGTGCCGTCGCTGGCCGCAAAGAGCGCACGCTCGGCCAGATCGACCTGCCCCAATGCAAGGTGACAGGCGCCTCGCTCCTCACATATCCGGCTTCCATCGAAACGCAGCCAGCCACCAGGACTGGCCGGGCCGTTGAGACCGTGCACCTGCTCAGCGGTATCCAAGGCGTGTTCGCAAGCTTCCCGGTCGCCCAGTCCTGCGAACGCCTGAGCCTGCACAGCTGCGACCCAATGGCGGGTGGACAGTTGACTATCGCCACGTTGGGCGATCCGTGCTGCGGCGTCGAGCACGGTCACGGCCCGGCTGTACTGCTGGTCGTACAGGTTGACGAACGCCTGCCGGGTCAAGGCGCAGGCCCAGCGGTCGTAGGAACGCGACTCACGACCCGCCGACGCCGCCAACGAGTAACAATGTGCGGCCTCGGCGTACTGGTCGGCGTCGAAAAAGATCTCGCCCGCCAGTTGGAACAGGTCGCATGCCAGCACGCACAGCCTGCGGTGCTCGGCCCCCGTAGGTGCCCGGTCGAGCCGGTCGACCAGCACGGCGGCCTGCTCCTGGACCAATGGGTAGACGAGGCGCTTGGGCCTGGTCAGCCCGAAGACCTGCCACAGGTGGGCGTTGAGTTCTGCGTATTGATCCAGGTCACCGGCCTCATGAGCCAGGGTCGCCGGAAGCAGAGCCGCCCCGTGGCTTCCAGTTGGTAGCGCCGTGAGGGCGCCCGCGACGCTTATCAGGCGGAGAAGTTCGCGGCGATGCATGTCGTCGAGTACACCTGTCGGCTCTGACCGTACCGGAACCGGGCCGGCGGCGGTTGGTCGAGGTGTAGGAACAGGAGGAGACAGGTCCTCGTCCCCACCCATTAGCCAGTGGTCGAGCTGCTCTGCCGTTACCTCCAGGATCTTGCACAGCTTCAACCGCGTATACGGATAGGGGGTGGTGACGCCGTGTTCGAGTCGGGCGATCGTCGTACGGTCCACGCCGATCTTCTCGGCGAGAGTCTCCTGGCTGAAACCGAGCGCCTTCCGACGCTCGACGAACCGGCGGCGCTTGACTGCCACAGGCACCTCCGTCCTTTGGGACTCCCGTTCCAGCGTACGGGAGGCTGCGCTTGACTGAGCCGTCCGTCGCCCCCAGATGCGTCACAGATGCCTCGGAAGCACCCGGGCTCCGTGTCGTGCCGACGGGTTTCAGAGGCGGCGGATCACCAGCCCTGGCTTGACGTCCGAGGCAGCCGACAGGTGCGCGATGTCCTCCGGGTCGCTGGTGAAGACGATCGCGCCGCAGGCAAGCGCGATGGTGACCACGCTGGCGTCGACCACGTCACGCGTACCGGCCTTCCCGCACAACACCCCGGCCGATTTGGCCAGTTCCAGACCGACTGGAACGATTTCGCAGCTGCTCAGGAACCGTCCGAGCTGGACCTGCCGGCGGGCATCTCGCCAGGCCTGGCCGACCACGACGGAAGGGACGAGCAGACGTCGCCCTTCCTCGACGGCCAGATGGTGTATCGCCCAGATCCGTCGGTTATTGCTGCCGATCGCCAGCAGCACCCCTATGTCGTAGACGTAGGGGATGGTCACGCGGCGGCCCGGCCGGGCGCGCTGAGCGCCTGGGCGTCGGCGGCAGCCATCTCCGCGCGTGCCGCAGCAATCTCTTCTACGGTGAACGCACCGTGCTCGGCCTGCCAGTCGGCGACCAGCCGCCGCCCGACCCGCCGCCGGAGCTCACTTTCCGCAGCGCTCGCCACCAGCCGCGACAGAGGGACGCCATCCTCGCGAGCAGCCTCGCCGAGCGCCTCGACCAGTTCCTCGGGGAGGGTCACAGTCACCTTCTTCGCCGCCACACATACACCATACAGCGATATGGCGGCGCCTGAGGCGAGTGCTGCCGCCCTCCCGGCCGGTTCGGCACCTGCGAACCGGGGCAGGATGGGGTGCATGGGCAGGGCGAACGAGCGACGCAGCGTGCTGCGAATCGACGTCGGCGGCGGGCCGACCCGGCGGGTCCGTCGGATGGACACCGTCGCCGGGGAGGAGCCGCTGGAGATCCGGGTCGGCCCGGCCGGTGCGGCGCGGCGTCCCCCGCTGGCCGTCACCATGCGTACGCCGGGAAACGATATCGACCTCGCGATCGGCTTCCTGCTGACCGAGGGTCTGATCGGGGTTGCCGAGGACGTGGTGACCGCCCAGCTGTGCGCCGGCACCGACACACCGAACACGTACAACGTGGTTGACGTGACGCTCGCCGGGCATGTTCCGCCGCCGCAGACCGACCCGTCCCGCAACTTCTATACCACCAGCTCATGTGGGGTCTGCGGGAAGGCGAGCATCGACGCCGTCCGCACCCGGTCCCGGTTCGACGTGGCTGCCGACCGGGCCACGTTCAGCCCGCAGACCCTGGTCGGCCTGCCGGACCAGCTGCGCGCCACCCAGCAGGGCTTCGACCGCACCGGTGGGCTGCACGCCGCCGGCCTGTTCACCGCCGACGGGCAGCTCCGGGCGGTACGCGAGGACGTCGGCCGGCACAACGCCGTCGACAAGCTGATCGGCTGGGCGGCCCGGAAGGACCTCCTGCCGCTGCGCGGTCATCTGCTCCTGGTCTCCGGGCGGGCCAGCTTCGAGCTCACCCAGAAGGCGTGGATGGCCGGCATCCCGGTGCTCGCGGCGATCTCCGCGCCGAGCAGTCTGGCGGTCGCCCTCGCCGAAGAGGCGGGGATGACCCTGGTCGGGTTTCTGCGCGGATCGACGATGAACGTCTACGCGGGCACCGACCGCCTCACCGACTGAACCGGACGTGGTCGACGCTGCCGTTCGCCGTACGACCCGCCGGACTCCGCGTGCCCGATAGGTTCACGTCTGTCGCCGGTTCTCCTGGATCCAGCGCTCGACGTCCGACTTCAGCCCACACCGGACCCATTGCGAGGGCTGTGGTCGTTCAAGGTCAAATCCAGCTGGTGCCCGGAATGCCGGCGTACGACGTCAGCAACTCGGCTACCGGGTCATCCGGCACGGCTCACCCTGACCGGCGCACCCCGACACTCACGATGCCGGGATCACCATGATCAGTTGAAGGTGAGATACCTTTCCCGTCGGCTGAAGGTATCTCACCTTCAACTCGCGGCGTCAGCGATCCGCGAAGCCGGGGAGCAGAGGATCTGTGTCGTCGGCTCCGTACACCTCACTTGCGGACGTACCCGGACGTGTACTGCGACCGCACGGCCAACGGCGCGCACTCGTGACGCGCGCCGCGTTTTCCCCGCAAGATCCCTGCCGTGTCTATGCTCGGCCCTGAACAGCGCAGACAGCCTCAGATCGGAGACGGGGACATGCAGGTCGCCGAAGTCCTGGAGGTGCTCGAAGCACTGTTCCAGACCAGCAGGCACCCGGAGATCACCGACGTCCGTCGGTACGGGCAGGACACCGAGCCCGGCGGCAATTCGCCAGCCGGGGTACGGGTCTACTACTCGACGGGATCGACCGGGATGCTGTGGGCGGCCGTCGGCAAGCCCGCACCGGCACCGGCGTCGTTGCCGGCCGAGATGCCCGCACCTCGCGAGCGGGCGCGTCGCACGCTCGCGTTCGCCGTCCAGCTGCTGGACTTCGCCCGACCCGAGGAGTTCACCTCGTGGGAGCCGTGCGCTTTCACCGGGGTGCACAGCTCCCCGTCCGGGGTGAAGATCACCTGCCGGGACGGCGGCGCCGTCTTCCTCCGGGCGACCGCCACCACCGGACCGGGCGGCATCGCAGGCGAACCGCAAGAAGACCCGTACCCGGACTATCAGATTCCGGAAGGAGTCCGTTCATGGCGCCAGGAGGTAGGTGCTCGGTCTGCGGTCAGCAGGTGACCACCGCCCCCGGCCAGCCCGCACCGCTGCACCAGGGCCCGGGGAAGCCGAACCAGATGTGCCGGATCGGGGCAGCCTACGTCCTGACACCGGCGCGACCGCGGAAGACCCCGGGGCGAGCCCGGGGTCTTCCGCATCATGCCCGCGCGGTGGCGGGTTCACGGGCGGCGTCGGCCGGCGGGGCGGGCCCGGTCGAGCCGCTCGCCGCTGGGTCGACGGCGTGGGCGGGTGTCGGACCGGCCCTTACGCCCGCTGCGGTCCGGCTTGGGCCATGGGCCAAGTGCCGCCGGCGGAATGCCACGAACCAGGACGTCGTCCATCAGTTTGGCCATCGAGTAGCCGGGTTCGACGTCGAGCGCCCGGTCGAGGGCAACCCGGGCCAGGGCTCCGTTGCCGGCCCGCCAGGCGGCGAAGGCCAGCAGGCTGGCCGGCCCGGCGGCAAGCTCCGGCTCGGCCCGGCGGGCGATGTCCTGCCAGAAGGTGACCTGCCACAGCTCGTCGGTGACCCGCTCCCAGGCGTAGTCGCGCACCTCCAGGTCGGTCAGCAGCAGACTGAGCCAGGCGATGTCCTCGTCGGTCGGGGCGATGCCCCGGCCCTGCCGTTCCAGCAGCATCCGTACCGTTTTCTCTCCGGCCCGGCGCAGCGTGCGGGCACCGAGCAGGTCGGCCGGCGGGGCGTGGTCGACCAGCGCGGAGCGGCGGGTCCGGGCGCGTTCGGTGGCGGCCCGCATCGCCGCCCGGGCCGGGCCGGTGACCGGTTCCACCTGGCGACGCAGCGCGGCCCGGTCGGGCAGGGCGACCTGCCCGGCGACGGTGGCCGCGACCGCGACCGGGTTGATCTCGGCGTCGAACCGGTGGCCCTCCGGCGGGCAGCAGGTCGGATCGTCGCAGAAGGAGGACCAGTAGCGACCGTCGGCCACCCGCAGCGCGTCAAGCAGCACGGTGCCCTGTCGGCGCAGCGCGTCGGTGGTGTCCCGCAGGACCGGGTCGACGGTGTCGGCCGGACCGTAGCCGAGCACGACGGCGGCGCTGACCTGCTGACGATCGACGATGGCGGTCAGCTGGGCGGTTGCCGCCGCGCGGACGTCGGCCGGGACCGTGGCGTCGGGCAGGTCGGCGCGGGCGGCGATGACGACCGTGTGGTCGCGCATCCCGACCACCACCACGCTGTCGGCGGGGTGGAAGCCGATCAGGTAGGGCACGGCGGCGATCAGGTCGGCGGGTTCGCGGACGGTGAGCGCGGCGCCCTGAGACGTCCCGGCGGCCGGGTCGGGAACGGAATCGGGGGCGGGTACCGGTTCGGTAGGTGTCATGCCGGAAACTGTCGCGCCGGACGGTGACCGGTTGTGGCCGTCCCGACCCGACCTGTGGACGACACGCCAGGTTATCCACAGGCACGCAGAGTAGTTTCCCTGGTGACGGCGTTTCTGCTCACCACTGGTTGCGCCACTGAGCTGGACGGCAGGCGGCGCGGGTTACCGTGCCGCCATGGATCTGGCGTACCTGCGGGCCCACCCGGAACACCTGCCGACCTTCCTCACCCATCAGCGGATCCGGGAGACGCCGGTCTCTGGCGGGTCGATCTGCGCGGCGAGCCGGCTCACCCTCGACGACGGCAACTCGGTGTTCGCCAAGTCCTGGCCGGAGCGGTCCGCCAGGCCGTTGCCGGACGGCCTGTTCGCCGCCGAGGCGGCCGGGTTGCGTTGGCTGGCCGCCGCCGGCGGGGCACCGGTGCCGGAGGTGCTGGTGGCGCTGCCGCAACTGCTGGCCCTGGAGTGGGTCGAGCCGGGCGACGCGGACCCGGCCGCCGCCGAGCGGTTCGGCCGGGAGCTGGCGATCACCCATCGGGCCGGCGCGGCCGGGTTCGGGGCGGACTGGCCGGGGTTCGTCGGCGCGCTGCCGCAGGACAACGAACTGGTGACCGACCGACCCTGGTCGGCCTGGTTCGGGCAGCGCCGGCTGCTGCCGTACCTGCGGATGTCGGTCGACAACGGCGCGCTCACCGCCGCCGAGACCGGCCTGGTCGAGCAGGTGGTCGACAACATCGACGGGTACGGCGGCGACGAGCCGCCCGCTCGGATCCACGGCGACCTGTGGCCCGGCAACCTGCTCTGGGGTGCGGACGGGCGCTGCCGGCTGGTCGACCCGGCGGCGCACGGCGGGCACCGGGAGACCGACCTGGCGCAGTTGGCGCTGTTCGGCGGCGCCCCGCACCTGGATCGGATCCTCGACACCTACCAGGAGCAGTGGCCGCTGGCCGACGGGTGGGCGGCCCGGGTGCCGGTGCACCAACTGCACCTGCTGCTGGTGCACACCGCCCTGTTCGGGGCGGCGTACCGCTCGGCCGTCGCGGACGCGGCCCGCGCCGCGCTGCGGTCCTGACGCACCGGCGCGCTACGGTCGGCGCATGGCATCGAGCGCACGGCCCGCCGACGGCCGGCTCACCGATCGGTACGGGCGGGTCGCCACCGACCTTCGGGTGTCCCTGACCGACCGGTGCAACCTGCGCTGCTCCTACTGCATGCCGCCGGAGGGTCTGCCCTGGCTGCCCAGCCCGGACATCCTGACCGACGACGAGGTGACCCGGCTGATCGGGGTCGCGGTGTGCCAGCTCGGGGTGACCGAGGTGCGGTTCACCGGCGGCGAGCCGCTGCTGCGCCCCGGGCTGACCCGGATCGTCGCCGCTGCTGCGGCGCTGCGGCCCCGACCGGTGCTGTCGTTGACCACCAACGGGATCGGTCTGGACCGCTTGGCGCCCGGCCTGCAGGCCGCCGGCCTGGACCGGGTGAACGTATCGTTGGACACCCTCGACCCGCAGCGGTTCGCCCAGTTGGCGTACCGCCGGCGGCTGCCCGACGTGCTCGCCGGGCTGGCCGGCGCGGCGGCGGCCGGGCTGACCCCGGTCAAGATCAACGCGGTGCTGCTGCGCGGGGTCAACGACGACGAGGCCCCGGCGCTGCTGCGGTACGCCCTGAACCGCGGCTACGAGCTGCGCTTCATCGAGCAGATGCCGCTGGACGCGCAGCAGTCCTGGGACCGCGACCGGATGGTCACCGCCGCCGAGATCCTCGACCGGCTGCGGTCCGAGTTCACCCTGCTGCCGGATCCCGCCGAACGGGGTGCCGCACCGGCCGAGACCTGGCTGGTGGCCGGCGCCGAGCGGTCGGACGGCAGCCCGGCCAAGGTCGGGGTGATCGGCACGGTGACCCGGCCGTTCTGCGGTGACTGTGACCGGACCCGGCTCACCGCCGACGGGCAGGTACGCGACTGCCTGTTCGCCCGGAAGGAGTCGGACCTGCGTGGCGCGTTGCGGTCCGGGGCCGACGACGACGAGTTGGCGCAGCGGTGGCGGCGGGCGATGGCCGGGAAGCTGGCCGGGCACGGCATCGACGATCCGACGTTCCTGCAGCCGGCCCGGCCGATGTCGGCGATCGGCGGCTGACCGTGGGCGACCCGACACGGGATGGAGCCGAGCAATCGGTGACGGTGCGTTACTTCGCCGGGGCGCGGTCGGCGGCCGGGCGGACCACCGAGTCCGTTTCGGCCGGGCTGGACCGGGCCGGGCTGGTGGCAGAGCTGACCGGTCGGCACGGCGACCGGTTGGGTCGGGTGCTGGCGGCGGCGAGTTTCCTGGTCGACGGCGTCGTCTGGCATGATCGTCACACACCGTTGCCGGCCGGTGCCACGGTCGACGTGCTGCCACCGTTCGCCGGCGGCTGAGGAGGACCGCGTCCGTGCTCGCCGTACTCGGGTTCGTCACAACGCTGACCCTGATCACCGGCCTGATCCACGGTTACCTGTGGTGGCGGCTGGTCCGGGACACCACCCGGCCGGGGCGGTGGCGACGGGCCGGCACGCTGCTGGCCGTCGGGTTGGCGGTCCTGGTGCCGGTGACGATGGTGAGCACCCGGTCCGCCGGGATGTCCTGGCTGGCCTGGCCCGGCTACGTCTGGCTGGCGGTGATGTTCTACCTGCTGGTCGTCCTGCTGGTGCTGGAGCCGCCGATGCTGGTGGCCCGGCTGGTCGGCCGGGCCCGCAGCCGCCAACTGAGCAGGGTGGGCACGGTGCCGGTGACCGTACCGGCCGAGACGTCCGCCCCGCCGCCGGCCGAGCTGCCCGGCGGCCGGCCGGCCGACGACTCGGTGCCCGACCCCGGCCGACGGCTGTTGCTCGCCCGCAGTGCCGCAATCTTCGCCGGGCTGACCGCGACCGGCGTCACCGGCTACGGCATCCGGACCGCTCTCGGCCCGCCCCGGCTGGACCGGGTGCAGGTGCCGATCGCCCGGCTGCCCCGGGCCATGGACGGCCTGCGCATCGCCACCGTCTCGGACATCCACATCGGCCCGCTGACCGGGCCGGCGCACACCGCCCGGATCGTCGAGCTGATCAACAGCCTGGACGCCGACCTGGTCGCGGTCGTCGGCGACCTGGTTGACGGCACCGTCTCCGAGCTCGGCGGCACCGCCGCCCCGCTGGCCGACCTGCGCGCCCGCTACGGCAGCTTCTTCGTCACCGGCAACCACGAGTACTACTCCGGCGTCGAGGAATGGGTCGCCGAGGTGGACCGGCTCGGCCTGCGGGTGCTGGTCAACGAACGCCGGGAGATCGTCACCCCGGGCGGGGTGCTCGACCTGGCCGGGGTGAACGATCCGACCGCGGAGACCGCGCGGCCGGCCGGGCCGACCGCCGCCGGGTCCGGGCCACTGGCCGGCCCGGACTACGACCGGGCGCTCGGCGACCGGGACCCGGACCGCCCGGTGGTGCTGCTCGCCCACCAGCCGGTGCAGGCCCACGAAGCCGCCCGCTACGGCGTCGACCTGCAACTGTCCGGGCACACCCACGGCGGTCAGATCGCCCCGTTCAACCTGGCGGTACGGCTGGTGCAACCGGTCGTCTCCGGCCTCGCCACGGTCGACGGCACCCAGGTCTACGTCACCAACGGCGCCGGGTTCTGGGGTCCGCCGGTGCGGGTCGGCGCGCCGCCACAGGTCTCCCTGGTCGAGCTGCGCAGCGAGTAGGAGCGCAACGGGTCAGCCGGCGGCGAGTGAGAGTCACGTCTCGCGGGTTTCCGCGCGTGGCGACACGCCGGGCGGCCCGGTCACATGACAGGATGCGGCGTGCCCCCGTACCGCGCCGTGCCCTCTCCCGGCTCCGCCACGGGACCCGGGCCCTTCATCGCCGACCTGCACATCCACTCCCGGTACTCGCGTGCCTGCAGCCGGGACCTGAACATGTCGAACCTGGCCTGGTGGGCCCGGCGCAAGGGCGTCAGCCTGCTCGGCACCGGTGACTTCACCCACCCGGCGTGGTTCGAGCATCTACGGGAGTCGCTGCGCCCGGCCGAGCCGGGCCTGTACCGGCTCAGCCCGGAGGCCGAGCGGGACGTCGCCCGCCGGCTGCCGTCCCGGCTGGCCAGCGAGGCCGAGACCAACCCGGTGCGGTACATGCTCAGCGTCGAGATCTCGACGATCTACAAGCGCGGGGACCGGACCCGCAAGGTGCACCACCTCATCTACCTTCCGGACCTGGACGCGGTGGCCCGGTTCAACACGGCGCTGGGCCGGATCGGCAACCTCGGCTCCGACGGCCGGCCGATCCTCGGGCTGGACTCCCGCGACCTGCTGGAGATCACCCTGGAGGCGAGCGCGGACGGCTACCTGGTGCCGGCGCACATCTGGACGCCGTGGTTCTCCGCGCTCGGCTCCAAGTCCGGCTTCGACGCGATCGCCGACTGCTACGCCGACCTGGCCGGGCACATCTTCGCCGTCGAGACCGGGCTGTCGTCGGATCCGGCGATGAACTGGCGGGTGTCCAGCCTCGACGGCTACCAACTGGTGTCGAACTCCGACGCGCATTCGCCGCCGGCGCTGGCCCGGGAGGCCACCGTGCTGGACAGCGCGCTCGACTACTACGCGGTACGTGAGGCGCTGCGCACCGGCGACGGGCTGGTCGGCACCATCGAGTTCTTCCCCGAGGAGGGCAAGTACCACGCCGACGGGCACCGCAACTGCGGCGTCAACTGGGCCCCGGAGCAGACCCGACAGGCCGCCGGTCGCTGCCCGCAGTGCGGCAAGCCGCTCACCGTCGGGGTGCTCAGCCGGGTCGAGGATCTCGCCGACCGGCCGCACGGGCACCGGCCGGCCAACGCCAAGCAGGTCACCCACCTGGTGGCGCTGCCGGAGATCGTCGGTGAGATCAACCGGGTCGGTGCCCGGTCGAAGACCGTCGAGGGCCAGGTGGTCAACCTGGTCGCCGCGCTCGGCCCCGAACTGGACATCCTGACCAAGGTGCCGGTGGACGACATCCGGCGGGTCGGCGGCGAACTGCTCGGTGAGGCGATCACCCGGCTGCGTCGCGGCGAGGTCCGCCGGGTGCCCGGCTACGACGGCGAGTACGGGGTGATCACCCTCTTCGCGCCCGGGGAACTGGCCGCCGGCGGTGGTGCCGGTCAGCCGGAGGCGCTGTTCGACGTACCCGTGCCGGCGCAGCGCCCGGCCGACGGGCCGATGGCCGCCGACGAACCGGCACCGGCCGGTGTCCGACGCGGCGGACAGTCCAGGGCCGGGACCGGACAGTCCAGGGCCGGGACCGGACAGTCCAGGGCCGGGGCCGGCCGGTCCGGTTCCGGTGGGCGGCCGACGCGGCCGGGCCGGTCCGGGCGGTCCGGGCAGGAGCCGGCGGCACCGCCGATCCCGCCGCCACCGACGCCGTCGCCGCACGAGCCGTTCGAGCCGATGCTGGCCGGCATGGAGGAGGTCGGCACCGGACTGCTGGACCGACTCGACGCGATGCAGCGGGTCGCCGCGTCCGCGCCGGGCGGGCCACTGCTGATCGTCGCCGGGCCGGGTACCGGCAAGACCCGGACGCTCACCCACCGGATCGCGTACCTGTGCGCCGAGCTGAACGTCTTTCCGGAGCGCTGCCTGGCGATCACCTTCACCCGCCGGGCCGCCGAGGAGCTTCGCCACCGGCTCGACGGACTGCTCGGCCCGGTGGCCGAGGACGTCACCGTGGCCACCTTCCACTCGCTGGGGTTGACGATCCTGCGGGAGAACCCGAAGGCGGCCGGGTTGCCGGCGACGTTGCGCATCGCCGACGACACCGAGCGGGAGCTGGCCCGCGCCGAGGCTGGCGAGGACGACGCCACGTACGCCAAGCTGCTGCGCGCGGCCGGCCTGGTCGACCTGGACGAGCTGGTCACCCTGCCGCTGCGGCTGCTGCGCGAGGACCAGAAGCTGGTGGCCCGCTACCGGGACCGCTGGCGGTGGATCTTCGTCGACGAGTACCAGGACGTCGATGCCGACCAGTACGAGCTGCTGCGGCTACTCAGCCCGGCGGACGGCAACCTGTGCGCGATCGGCGACCCGGACCAGGCAATCTACTCGTTCCGGGGGGCCGACGTTCGCTACTTCCTGCGCTTCTCGGAGGACTTCGTCGACGCCCGGCTGGTCCGGCTGGCCCGAAACTACCGGTCGGCGGCGCCGATCCTGGCCGCCGCCGTGCAGGCCATCACGCCCAGTTCGCTCGTCCGCGGCCGGCGGCTGGAGCCGGCCCGACTCGATCCGCAGGCACCGCTGATCGGGCTCTACCCGGCCGGCACGGCCGCCGACGAGGCGACGTTTGTGGTGCGTACGGTCGACGAACTGGTCGGCGGGATCTCGCACCGCTCGTTGGATTCCGGGCGGATCGACGGGCAGACGTCGTCGGTGTCGTTCTCCGACATCGCCGTGCTGTACCGCACTGACGCGCAGTCCGGCCCGATCGTGGACGCACTGACCCGGGCCGGTGTCCCGGTGCAGAAGCGGTCGCACAACCGGCTGCGGGACCGGCCGGGGGTGACGGCGATCGCCCGCGAGCTACGGCACGCCGGTGGCGGGCTGGACGGTTCGCTGGCCGCCCGGGTCCGGCTCGCCGGGCAGGTGCTGGCCGACCGGCTCACCACGCCGACGCTGGACCTGCCAGCCGGGCCGCAGCTGTCGCCGCCGGACATCTGGTCTGCCGTGGAGTTGCTCACCCCGCTGGCCCGCCGCTGCGGCGACGACCTGCCGATGCTGCTGTCCCAGCTGGAGACCGGCGCCGAGGTGGACGCGCTGGACCCACGGGCCGAGGCGGTGACCCTGCTCACCCTGCACGCGGCGAAGGGCCTGGAGTTTCCGGTGGTCTTCCTGGTCGGCTGTGAGGACGGCCTGCTACCGCTGCGCTTCCCCGGTGCTACGCCGACCGACGACGACGTCGCCGAGGAGCGGCGGCTGTTCTTCGTCGGCCTGACCCGGGCCCAGGACCGGCTCTACCTCTCGCACGCCCGCCGCCGGGTCCGGCATGGCAGCGAGCGGGAGACCCGGCCGACGCCGTTCCTGGACGCGATCGACGCGGGGCTGTTCGACCGGCTCGGCGACGAAGGGCCGCGCCGTCCCAAGGACCGCCAGCTGCGCCTGCTGTAGGGGCTGGTCAGACCGCCGCCGGCCCGGTCACTCGCGACCGCCGGACCTGGTGCAGCGTCGGACCATCATGCGGTTGGCCGACGGTTGGCGCGCTTCGGGGAGGTGAGCTGCTGGGGTGCTCACGCTACGGTGACGTCTGTCATCGCCGACCCGAGCGGACAGCCGGGGCCGGAACCGCCGCGCAGGAGGACAGGAAATGTCGCAATACGGACCGCCCGGCGGGCCGTACCCGGGTGAGCAGCCAGACCGGTGGCCCGAGCATCGGCAGCCGTCGGAGCCGTACCGGGAGCCGTCCGATCCTTGGGGCGGACCGCCTGGACCCTGGGGTGACGCGCCTACCGAGGCACCAGGCCAGCAGTGGCACGGCGGCGCACAGCCGGACTGGCCGACCGGGCAGCCTCCGCCCGCCGCTCCCGACTGGCAGGGGTACGGGCAGCACACGTCGGCCGGCGACCAGAGCTGGCATTCGCCGACCCAACCTGCCCAGCGCTGGGCCGGGGCCGACGACCAGACGTGGCAGCAGTCCGGCGGTGACCAGCCGTGGCAGCAGCCGGGCGGGGGTCAGCCGTGGCAGCAGCCGGGCGGGGGCCAGCAGCCGTACCCCGACGGCGGCCAGCAGCAGCCGGGCCCGGCACCAGCGTGGGAGCCGGCTGCAGAGCCACGCCGTTCCGGGCGTGGTGGGTTGAGCGGTGGACTGCTCGCCGTGTTGATGGGTCTGACGGTGCTGCTCTGCGGCGGCGGCGCGGCCGGCATCTACGTTCTGACCCGCGACGAGACGCCGGACACCGGGGTGGAGTTGACGGCACCGACCTCCGAGCCGGACGCCGCACCGTCCGCAGCCCCGTCGGAGCAACCCGAGCCGACGGCTGAGGCCGACCAGCCGAGCCCCACTCCGACACCGACCTCGTCGAACGACGCCCGGTTCGTCGACGTGGGGCAGTGTGTCCGCAACGATGCCGAGGCGGAGGAGGAGACGCCGGTGCTCACGATCACGGATTGTGACCCCGGCGCGTACGAGGTGCTCGCCCGCTTCGATGGCGTCACCGACGGCGAAGACGACGCGAAGACCAAGTGCGCGGACGTCGAGGGCTATACCAACTGGTACTTCTTCAACAGCCAGCTGGACGCCCTGGATTTCGTGCTCTGTCTCAGGCAGCGGTGAACTGACCGGTGAGGCTGCCGCCGGATGGCAGCCGTTGGTTACCGTTCCGGTAGCACAGTTGATCCGCTGGACCCCTGCCCGGCGGGTGAGATCCGTGCCAGGCGGGCAGCGCCCCGTCTGATCCAGCGACGACGCTAGGGAGATCATGTCCAGCTACGGTCCGCCGGGCTACCCCGGTCCGGGACAGCCCGACGACCCCGCCGGTCAGTCCGGTTACCCGCCCCCGGGTTCCGGATACCCGCCTCCGGGCTCCGGTGCCCCTGATCCGACCACGCCCTACTCCTCGCCGTACCAGCCCGGCGGTTACCCACCGCCGACTTCCGGTGGCGGCGCCTACCCACCACCGCCGACCTCGGGTGGCGGTGGCTACCCGCCACCGCCCGGATCGGGTGGTGGCTTCCCACCGCCACCGCTACCGGGTTGGGGTCCGCCGCCGCCCGGGATGCCCGGTGCCCCACCGCCCAAGAAGTCCCGCACCGGGCTCATCATCGGGCTGGTGATCGGCGCGGTGGTGTTGTTGCTGCTGCTCTGCGGCTGCGGTGTGATCGGGTTGTTCGCGCTGACCGACAGCAGCACCTCGACCGCCGGCGAGGAACTGCCGACGGTGGACGTTTCGACCGACACACCCGACGATCAGCAGGGCGAGGACGCCGATTCGGCGCCGCTGCCCGGCGGCAGCGACGACCTGATCGTGGTGGGCGACTGTGTGGTCAACGACGGTTCGGAAGAGGACGCCGTCCTGCGCAAGGTGGCCTGTGAGCCGGGCACCTTCGAGGTGCTGTCCCGCATTCCGCTCACCACCGACACGGAGCGCTGTGACGATCCGATCTTCGGCCACCCGGACACCGACACCACCTACACGCACGACACCGGTGAGCAGGTACTCAACTACGTGCTCTGCATGAAGGAGCTCTGACCGGAGACGTTCTCGACCAGTGACTAGGGCTCTCTAGCGTGACAGCTAGAGAGCCCTAGTCACTGGTCGACCGTCGGGCAGGGCCCGGCGGACGGGCCGTCCGCGGGGCCGGCAGGACGTCGGCCGACACGATCGGGACCTATACCCGGTTCTAGCGCAGACGCTAGACGGCCCGATACGGTGCCAGACATGGATCCGATCCGGAATCCGTACGCCCCCGGCGCCGGCCAACGTCCACCCGAACTCGCCGGTCGCGGCCGCGAGCTCGACGTCTTCGACGTGGTCCTGGAACGCGTCGCCCGAGGCCGGCCAGAGCGCAGCCTGATGCTCACCGGCCTACGCGGGGTGGGCAAGACCGTCCTGCTCAACGCGCTCCGTTCCCAGGCCATCGCCCGGCTCTGGGGCACCGGCAAGATCGAGGCCCGGCCTGACCAGTCGCTGCGCCGCCCGGTCGCCGCCGCCCTGCACATGGCGGTACGCGAGCTCGCACCCCGGCACCGGGCACCCGAGCGGATCGACAACTTTCTCGGCGTACTGAAGGCCTTCGCGCTACGCGCGAACCCGCCGGCCGCCGGCGGACGTGGCAACGCGCAGCCTCGGCTGCGCGACCGCTGGCAGCCGGGCATCGACGTGCCGGCGGCGACCGGGCGGGCCGACTCCGGCGACATCGAAATCGACCTGGTGGAGCTGTTCACCGACGCCGCCGCGGTGGCCACCGACGTCGGCACCGGGATCGCGCTGTTCATCGACGAGATGCAGGACGTCGACCCGACCGACGTCTCCGCGCTCTGTGCGGCCTGTCACGAGTTGTCGCAGCTCGGCGGGCCGCTGATCGTCGTCGGAGCCGGGCTGCCGCATCTGCCGGCGGTGCTCTCCGCCGCCAAGTCCTACTCCGAACGGCTGTTCCGCTACCAGCGAATCGACCGGCTGGACCGAATCGCCGCCGACCAGGCGCTCACCGCGCCGGCCGCCCGCGAGCAGGTCGAGTACGAGGCGAAGGCCCTTGACCTGCTCTACGACAAGTCCGGCGGATACCCGTACTTCGTGCAGGCCTATGGCAAGGCGACCTGGGACCATGCCCCGCGCTCGCCGATCACCGCCGCCGACGTGCGGGTCGCCGCGCCGGAGGCGGAAGCGGAGCTCGCGGTCGGGTTCTTCGGGTCCCGGTTCGAACGGGCTACCCCGGCGGAGCGCGAGTACATGCGGGCGATGGCCGTGCTCGCCTCCGCGGACCCGGGGGACGGCCCGGCACCGGCCGTCGAAGGTGCCGACGACGAGACGGGCGATGGACCGCCGGACCCGGCGGCGACGGCGGACATCGACCCGGCGGTGTCGACCGCCGAGATCGCCCGGTCCCTCGGCCGGAAACCGGCCAGCTTGTCGCCGGCCAGGGACGCCCTGATCAAGAAGGGGCTGATCTACTCGGGCGAGCGCGGCACGGTCGCGTTCACCGTGCCGCACTTCGGCCGCTACCTGCGCACCCAGCCCGGCTGACCACGCCCGGTGCGGCCCGGCACCCCGCCGCTACCCGACAGCTCACCGGTTTGCCGGGTAACAGACCGCCCAACCGGGTATGACAAGGAGCATGAGACCCGTACGCACCACTGCCCGCGCCCTGCTCAGCGGCATCTTCATCGTTAGCGGCGCCCGTGCGGTGACCAGCCCTGCACCGTACGCCGACCGGGCCAAGACGGTCACCGACCGGGTCGCTCCGATGATCGAACGGGCCGCGCCCCGGCTGCCGACCGATACCGAGAGTCTGGTCCGGCTGCACGGTGCCACCCAGCTCGCCGGTGGCCTGCTGCTGGCGACCGGCCGGCTGACCCGGCCGGCCGCGGCGGTACTGGCGGCCTCGCTGGTGCCCACCACGGTGACCGGCCATCCGTTCTGGTCGGCGACGGAACCGACCGAACGACAACTCCATCAGGTGCACTTTCTCAAGAATCTGGGCCTTCTGGGCGGGCTGCTGCTCGCTGCGGCCGATACTGAGGGTCGACCGGGCCTACGCTGGCGGACCAGCCGGGCCGTCCGGCAGAGCCGGCGGTCGATGCATCGGAGCCGGCAGTCGGTGCGCCGGGCGGTGCACTCGGCGCGTCGGGACGCCCGGATCGCGGTCCGGTCCGCCGTCACCGCCCGGCGACTGCCCGGGTGACCGATAGATCCGCCGAACGACGACCCCGATCGATGGCCGGTAAAATCGGACTTCAGCGCGTAGTTGGGCACCGAAAACCACGAAACAGATAGAACACAGCACACAGCGTTAACAAGGTGGAAATATCGCGAACTAGTGTGGGATCGGACACGGTAGGGTAACGCGCCCGCCTCCGGACGCCGATGCGTTCTAGGCTCGGACCGGCACTGGGGCAACTCTGCACTCAACGACCGGGGGTGGGTAGATCATGGTGGCGGACGTCCGTTCCCGGGTCCGTCGTCTCGCTCCGCTGGGTCGGCGTCGTCTCGCACCGCTGCGCCGTCTGGTACGTGACGTCGAGCGCGGCACGCTCGTGCGCATCGGCCTCGTCGCGCTGACCTGCTACGCCGCCTGGTATGCGATCGGCATGTTCGGCCGACCGTACAACTTCTTCGACATGCGCATCTACCACGGCGCGATCATGTGGTGGGCCAACGGCGGCGACCTGTACGCATTCATCGCGCCGGAAACCACCCTGGGCTTCACCTACCCGCCATTCGCCGGCCTCACCATGCTGCCGATGGCGGTTGTTCCGATGATCACCGCCGGCTGGCTCAACATCGCATTCGGTATCGCCGCCCTCACCATCGTGCTGGCGGTGCTGCTCAGCCCGATCGCGGACCGCTGCGGTTGGCCGCGCTGGTTCACCGTCGGTCTCGCGGTGCCCCTCGCGGTGGCCATCGAACCGTCCCGGGAAACCCTCGGCTACGGGCAGGTGAACCTGCTGCTGTTCGGCCTGATCATCGCCGACCTGGTCGCGTTGCGCTGGCGCGCCGCGCCCACGTCGCACCGGCTGGCCACCGGCGGCCCACTGCGCCGGATCTTCTTCAGCGGCATCTGGGCCGGCGCCGGCATCGGTCTGGCCAGCTCGATCAAGCTGACCCCCGCCCTGTTCATCGTCTACCTGCTGATCACCAGGCAGTGGCGGGCGGCCGCCACCGCGATCGGCACCGCCGCCGCGGTCACCGTCGGCGCGATGATCGTCGCCGCCGACGAGTCAGCCACCTACTTCACTTCGGTGCTGTGGGACACCGGCCGGGTCGGGGTGTCGGACATGACCCCGAACCAGTCGCTGGCCGGTCTGCTGGCCCGGCTCTACGACTCGATGGAGACCCCCGGCCTGCTCTGGATCTCTTTCGCCCTGCTGTTGCTGGCACTCGGGCTGTCCCGGGCCGCCCACGCCCACGCCGACGGCGACGAGTTGACCGCGTTCACCCTGATCGGCCTCACCGCCAACGTGATCAGCCCGATCAGCTGGTCGCACCACCTGGTCTTCGTGATCCCGGCGATCATCGTGCTGGCCGACGCGGCGCTGCGGCGACGCAGCGCCAGCAAGGGGCTGATCTCGCGGCGTACCTACCCGCCCACTGGCGCCGGTATCAGCGGCGTGGCCGGCCTGCGGACCCCGATCTGGTTCCCCGCTCTCACCGGGATGCGGCACGCCACCGCCGCGATCGCGCTCTACCTGCTCTTCCTGGTGTCACCGATCTGGCCGTACGAGCACCAGTTGCCACAGGTCTCGCACTACCACGACGGTCTGTTCGGCGTACTGATGGAAAACTCGCTCGCCCTGGCACTGATCACGCTCGTCGCGGCACTGCCGTGGCGGCCGGGAGCCGAACCGGCGTTCTACACCGACCCGCGACCGCAGATCCGGCACCGCCAGCCGGCCGGTCCGACCGGCACCGGGCTTGCCGATGCCCGGACCGGCACCAGGCAGTCCGATGCCCGGACCTCCGGTCAGGTCAGGGACAGTTGACCCATTCCTCGGTGCCGTCGGCGAAAATCTGCCGCTTCCAGATCGGCAGCCGGGCCTTCGCCTCGTCGACGAGCCGGGCGCAGGTGGCGAAGGCCGCCGCCCGGTGCGCGGTGCTGACCGCCGCCACCAGGGCCACGTCGCCGACGGCAAGCGGCCCCAGCCGGTGTGACACGGCGACGGCGTGCACCGCCGGATCGGCGGCCACCTCGTCGGCGACCTCCCGCAGCACGTCCTCGGCGCTGGGATGGCCCTCGTACTCCAGGCTGAGCACCGACCGGCCGTGGTCGTGGTCGCGGACCACGCCCTGAAAGGAGACCACCGCGCCGGCCCGTGAGTCGGCGACCGCCGCCGCGTGGGCGGCCAGGTCGAGCGGTTGCGAGGTCACTGACACCAGAACAAAAGGTCGGGTGGTTGGAACGGTCACGGCAGACGCTCCCCGGGCAGCAGTGGCAACGGTACGACGGGCACATCGTCGTCGGGGCGGCCGCTGCCGCCCGGCGGGATCACCGCGAAGCCGGCGGCGGCGGCCAGCCCGCGCAGCATCGCCGACCCGACGTGCCGCAACGGGTACGCGGTACCGGTCACCGGATCGACCCGTACCAGGGCAAGGTGGGTGAAGTCGCCACGGCCCGGTACCGCCGCCCCCAGCCGGTACCGGGTCAGCGTCGGCAGCGGCCTGCCCTGCAGTCCGGCGAGCAGCGGCGCGACCAGTGACGCCAGGGCGACGATCGCGGACTGCGGGTTGCCGGGCAGCCCAGCGACGAACCGGTCCCGCCCGTCGGCACCAGTCACCCGGGCGACCAGCATCGGGAACCCCGGTCGGACCGCGACCGTGTTGACCACGTACTCGGCACCGAGTTCGGCCAGCGCCGGATGCAGGTGGTCCACCGGGCCGTGCATGGTGCCGCCCGTGGTGCAGACCAGATCGGCGCCGGCCAGCGCCGACCGCAGCCCGTCGACGTGCGCGGCGAGGGTGTCGGCGACCGGCCCGGTCACCGCCTCGGCAGGCAGTTCGCAGCCGTACCTGCGCAGCCATCCGGGCACCGCCGGGCCGAGCGCGTCGCGCACCCGACCGGCGCCGGGCGGCCCGGTGGTCAGCAGTTCGTCGCCGAACACCAGCAGGCCGGCCCGGATTCGCTGATACACCGGCAGATCGTCGTAGCCGCAGGAGGCGGCGAGGCCGATCACCCCGGGGTCGACCGGCGTACCGGCCGGCAGCAGCTCCTCGGCGGCCGACGCCTCTTCGCCGGGCGAGCGCCACTCCGGCTGCGGCCGCGGCTCGCCGCGTACCAGTCCGGTGTCGTCGCGCGTCGACTCCTCGACCCGCAGCACGCTGGTGGCCCCGGCAGGGACCATCGCGCCGGTGGCGATCTGCACCGCGGTGCCGTCGTCGGACAGTTCCGGCGGCACTCCGCCGGCCAGCACCCGGCCCACCACCCGCCACGGGGCGCCGCCGCGTACCGCCCAGCCGTCGACGCTGGCAGTGCGGAAGGCCGGCAGGTCGGTCAGGGTGGTCAGCGGCCCGGCGAGGGTGGTCCCGTCGGCCTGCGGCAACGGCAGCCGGACCGGCGGGCGGCGGGCGGCCCGGCCGGCGGCGTGCACCAGGGCGCGGGCCTGCCCCCAGTCGACAGGTGGATGCCCGGCGGCCGGGGCGGCCGTGCCGGTCGTCGGTTCGGCGCTCACCGGCCGAGCCTATCCGCCGGCCGGCCACGGCCGGGGGTGCCGGTGGCGTCGACCGGGCCGGGGTGCGGTGGCGTCAACTGCGGGGGTGGTCGCCGCCGGCCAACTGGTCGAGTGCGTGGCGCAGGATCGGCCCGAGCACGGCCAGGCCGTCGCGGGCACCGCCGGTGGAGCCGGGCAGGTTGACGATCAACGTACGACCGGCAACCCCGGCGATGCCCCGGGACAGCGCTGCCGTCGGCACCGCCGACCGGCTGACCGCCCGGATCGCCTCGGCGATCCCCGGGATCTCGTAGTCGAGCACCGAGCGGGTCGCCTCCGGGGTGCGGTCGGTAGGGGTGATTCCGGTGCCGCCGCTGGTCACGACCAGATGGACCCCGTCGGCGACCGCCCGGCGCAGCGCCTGCGTCACCGGTTCGCCGTCGGCGACGACCAACGGTTCGTCGACCTGGCAGCCGAGGTCACGCAGGCCAGCGACCAGCAGCGGACCGCTGGTGTCGGAGTAGACGCCGGCGGCGGCGCGGTTGGAGGCGACCACCACCCGGGCATGCGGGCTCACGACCGGCCCGCCGGGCGGTGCCAGTCGCCGGTCTTGCCGCCCTCCTTGGAAAGCAGCCGGACGTCGTCCAGCACGGCGGCCGGGTCGACTGCCTTGATCATGTCGATCAGGGTCAGCCCGGCGGTGGCGACCGAGGTGAGGGCCTCCATCTCGACCCCGGTCCGGTCGGCGGTCCGCACCGTCGCGGTGATCTCGATGGAGTCCGCGGTCAGCGCCAGGTCGACGACCACACCGTGCAGCGCGATCGGATGGCACAGCGGGATCAGGTCGGGGGTGCGCTTGGCACCCATGATGCCGGCGATCCGGGCGACGGCCAGCGCGTCGCCCTTGGGTAGGCCGTCGCGGCGCAGCAGTTCGATGACCTCGCCGGTGGTACGCAGTCGTCCCGCTGCCACGGCACGGCGGACGCTCGGCGGCTTGGCGGTGACGTCCACCATCCGCGCGGCGCCTGTCTCATCGACATGGGTCAGGTTCGGTACCTCGGTCACCTGAACGAGCCTATCGAGCAGACCAGTCGGCCCTGGCTCGACCGCCACGGTTGGCGGCAGAGTTGGCATCGGGCCGGTGGTACCGGCGACCTGCCGGCCCGGATGTCACCTCCCAACTTCTCCACCGAGCCGCACTTCCGGATTACCTTCGCGGATACCTACCACAGCTCTCAAATCGTGCATGCCTAAGGAATCCATAAGGTTATGAGCGAACCTGTTCGAGTGCATTCCGTCGGCGATCAATAACCAACGGTGACAAACTCCCGCCATCTTCACTAATCATGCGCATATGGACATTTATCCGTATGCAAGTGCCATATCGCAACTCTATGGTTCTCCTGTCAGCAAGAGCCGGCAGCAACAACTGCCCAATCGAGTGGAGGGGAAGAGCATGCGCAGCAACGAATGGTACTGATACTGTCGTCTACCGATGACGAGCAGTAGTTCTGCGGGACACGCAGCGCAACAAGATCAGGAACGGGTGTGACCCGCATAGTTCGACGCGACAACGAGACCGATCGGCAGCTGGTGCTGCTCGTCGGTCTCGTCGCCGTTTGTGCGGTGGCCGTCGGCGCCTCGTCGCTCTACCTTGTCGCCGGGTCACTGGTCAGCACTCCCGACGAATTGGCGCTCGTCGCCGCCCTGGTCTTCCTCGCCGCGGTCGGGGTCACCGTAAAATGGTTCGTCCGTATCCGGTCGACGGCCCACGCCATCGCCTGGAGCGAAGTCGCCATCCTGGTCGGACTCGCGGTGGCACCCGCCACCCTGGTGGTGCTCTGCACCGGCCTCGGTGTCGGCCTCGCGATGATCGTGCAACGGATAGCCCGGATCAAGGCGATCTTCGCCGTCGCGAAGAACATGCTCGTCGCCGCCGCCGCTGGTGCCGGCCTGCACACGCTGAACTGGGATCCGGAGCTGGCGATCTACAGCGCGGCGTTCTTCGGGCCACTCGTCACCGCATATGTAGTGGCGGTCGTGCTCGACGAGGTGCTCACCATCCCGGTCATCGCCCGCGCCACCGGAACCGGGCTCTGTGCCATCTTCCGGCACAACCTCGGACTCCGGGTCTCCAGCGCGGTGATCCGGTTCCCGTTGATCGTCGCCATCCTGCTGATCCTCAAGGCGGACCAGTGGCTGCTGGTGACGATCCCACCGGTCGTGCTCTGCATCCACCTTGCCTACGCCGGACATGCCAGGGCCCGCGACGACCAGCAGGCCTGGCAGCGGCTCGCCCGGGCCACCGACGCGCTCAACGTCGTCGACCTCGACGCGGTGCTGTCCATCGCTGTGGTGCAGGCCGCCGACCTGTTCTCCACCGACCGGGTCGAGGTCGAACTCAACGAACCTGCCCGGCTGGTCCAGGGCAACAGCGACGGTGTGCAGTACGACGGCCCCACCGGCAGCGCCCCCACCCCGCACATGCGGACCGTGATCGCCGTACCGCTCGCCGGTCCGGGCAGCACCCTCAGTGTCGGCACCCTGCGGCTCTGCCTGACCGGGCCGGTCAAGTTCTCCGACCGGGAGCACTACACGCTGCGTACCTTCGCGTCCGCGCTGTGCACGGCGGTCCGCAACGCCTCGCTCTACCAGCAGTTGAACCAGGTCGCCGAACGGCACGCCCGCGAGGCCGCACAGGACGAACTCACCGGGCTGGCGAACCGGCGCCGGTTGATGGAGCACGGCGTCGAACTGCTCGGCAGCCGGCGCACCAGCGGGATCACCGCGCTGCTCCTCGTCGACCTCAACCACTTCAAGGAGATCAACGACACGCTCGGCCACGGCGCCGGCGACAAGGTGCTGATCCAGGTCGCCCGGCGACTGTCCGCGAACGTGCAGCCCGGTGACCTGGTCGCCCGGCTCGGCGGCGACGAATTCGCCGTACTGCTGACCACACTGCCGGCTCCCGCGATCGCCGCGCACCGGGCGGACGCGCTACTCGCCGCGATCTGCGAACCGATGGAACTCGACGGCATGCGGATGAACGTCGAGGCCAGTGGCGGCATCGCCGTCGCACCGGGCAGCGGCGGAATGGCCGAACTGCTGCGCCGCGCCGACGTGGCGATGTACCAGGCGAAGCGGTCCGGCGGCCGGACCGCCGTCTACGCCCGCAGCCGGGACACCGCCGACGTCGGTCGGCTGGCGCTCGGCGGAGACCTGCGTCGGGTGGTCGCCCAGCACGAGTTCAACGTCGACTTCCAACCGATCGTCGACCTCGGCACCGGGGAGGTGATCGCCGCCGAGGCGCTCGCCCGCTGGCAGCACCCCGACCGGGGGCGTCTCGACCCGAAACGCTTCCTGGAGACCGTCGAACGCTCCGGTCTGCTCCCCGCCTTCGCCGACGCGGTCCTGGAGCAGTCCCTGATCGCCGCCGCCACCTGGCACGAAGCCGGCTTCGCGCTGCCGGTCGCGGTCAACCTGTCCCCGCGCAGCCTGCTCGACCGGCGGTTCCCCGGTGCCGTACTGGCCCGGTTGCAGGCCCACGACGTCCCGCCCGACCGGCTCATCCTGGAGCTCACCGAGACCCTCACCCTCAGCCAGCTCGAAGTGGTCGACCAGGTGCTCGGCCAACTCCGCGACGCCGGAGTACGGCTCGCCCTGGACGAGTTCGGCACCGGCTACTCGTCGCTGTCCATGCTGTCCCGGGTGCCGGTGCACGAGCTCAAGATCGCGCGTTCGTTCGTAATGAGCATGGAGACCTCCTCCGAGGCGGTCGCCGTCGTCCGGTCGACCGTCGACCTCGGCCGCAGCCTCGGCCTGGCCGTCGTCGCCGAGGGTGTGGAGAGCGAGCCACAGCGTCGCGCGCTGTGGACGATCGGCTGCACCGCCGGTCAGGGACATCTGTTCGCCCGACCGATGCCGGCCCACCGGCTGCTCACCGCGCTGCAGTGCGGTTCCGGCGGCCGCCCCGGCAACCTGGCCAGTCCACTGCACGACGAAGGCGCCGTGATCCGGATCGGCCAGACCCGCCGGGCCGGCCAACGGCACCGGAACGAGAAGGTACCGCACCTGCCAGCCTGACCGTTCTGTCAGACTTGCCGGCGTGACCGTCACGGCGGCCGGATCCGCAGCTCGCCAGCGCCGCCCGGCTGGCCCGGCCCGGCGGTGGCGGGCTGCCGCCGCCCGCCGCTGGCTGCAACTGGACCGGGGCGCCGGTGGCCTCGTCGGCGACCTGACGCTCTATCTGCTCTCCGCAGCCTTCGCGGCAGTCACGGCGGTCGCCTCCACTCTCGCCCCACACCGAGCCTGGGGGGCCGTCGCCGTTGTCGGATACGCGGCCGCCGCCCTCGTCGTGGTCGGCCAACTCGCCGTCCGACGCACGGCCCGCCAGCGGCTGACCGGCGGCGGCACCGGCGATTGGCAGCCCACCGGCAGGGCCACCCGGACGTGGCTGACCGGCGGCGCCGCCCGCGCGTGGCTGACCGGAGTCACCTGGGCGGCGGTGGTCGCGGTGCCCCTGGTCATGCAGGCCGAGCAGCGGGCCGATGGACGCACCGACCGGGCCCAGGAAGAGGTGGTTGTGGTCGACGACGGCGGCGCCTCCCGGCTACTCGCCGACGGCAGCCCGTACCTGTCCGAACAGCAGATCGCGGCGCTGCCGGCGGACGAACGGCTGCTCGGCTACCTGCCGTACCAGCCCGGGATGGCGATCTTCGGGCTGCCCCGGGCGCTGGCCGGCACCGGTTGGTGGACCGACGCCCGGATCTGGTTCGCCGTCGCCACCGTCGCCGCCCTGGCCGCGGCCCTCACCCTGGCGCGCCGCCGTGCCGGCCCAGCTAGCGATCGGGTACTCGTGCGCGCCGCTCAGCTCAGCACCGTACTGCCGATCGCCGCGCTGGCCATGAGCACCGGCGGCGACGACCTGCCGGTGCTGGCCCTCGCCCTGCTCGCCCTGGTGCTCTGCACCGGCGGCCGGTACGCGGCGGCGGGGACGGCCATCGGCGCGGCGGCCGCGCTCAAGCTGTTCGCCTGGCCGATCCTGCTGGTGCTGCTCTGCCACGCCGCCACCCGCGATCGACGGGCCGTGGGGCGGGTCGCGGCTGGCGGGATCACCCTGCCGCTGCTCGCCCTGGTGCCGGTGGCGGTGGTCGACCACGCCGCGCTGATCCACAACGTGCTCGGCTTCCCACTCGGTGCCGGCATGGTCTCCAGTCCGGCTGCCTCGCCGCTGCCCGGCATGCTGATCTCCACCTGGATGCCCGGCGGGCGGATCGTCGCTGGCGGGTTGCTGCTGGCCGTCGGGCTGGCCATCGCGGTACGGCTGGTCCGCCGGCCGCCGCGAACCGCCGCCGCGGCGGCCCTGATCTGCGGCCTCGGCCTGCTGGCCGCGACGCTGCTGCTGCCGTCGACCCGGTTCGGCTACCTGCTCTACCCGGTCGCCCTGTTCAGCTGGGTCCCCGTGCTCCGGGTCGCCGAGGTGCAGGCGCAGGCATTCGCGCCGGACCGTGACGAGCCGTTGCCGCCGTACGGGCCAGGCCGATGATGCCCCGGGGATCGACGGCACCGCTGGTCCTCGCCGCGGTAGCAGTCGGCGGCGCGGTCGGGGCGGCCGCCCGCTTCGGCATCGCCGCCGGCTGGCCGGGCCCGGTCGAAGCCGGACCGCCCTGGCCGACCCTGGTCACCAACCTCGTCGGATGCGCGTTGATCGGTGTCCTGATGCGGGTGGTCACCGCCGTGCCCCGGCCGCACCGGCTGCTCCGGCCGTTCCTCGGTGCCGGCGTACTCGGCGGCTTCACCACGTTCTCGGTCCAGA
The DNA here is from genome assembly GCF_056160425.1 of Micromonospora sp. ABR4_055. Taxonomy (NCBI): domain Bacteria; kingdom Bacillati; phylum Actinomycetota; class Actinomycetes; order Micromonosporales; family Micromonosporaceae; genus Micromonospora; species Micromonospora sp. ABR4_055. The sequence goes on along the minus strand of NZ_JBSWXD010000025.1, from coordinate 14,678 downwards.
CCCTGGAGGTCGCCGACCTGCTCGCCGCCGGACGGCCCTGGCTGGCCGGCGGCTACACGCTCGGCACCCTGGTGGGCGCGCTGGGCGCGGTCTGGCTCGGCGGCGCGACGGCCCGGCCGCTCGCCGACCGGCTCGCGCGGCGGGTCCGGTGACCAGCCCCGACCGCTCGGAAGGTACGGGATGAGTCTGCTCCTGGTGATGTGCGGCGGGGCGGTCGGCGCGCTGGTTCGCTACCTCACCGACCGGGTCGTGGTGGGACTCGGCCGGCCCAGCTTCTGGGGCACCTTCCTGGTCAACCTGGCCGGGGCCGCGCTGATCGGCCTGCTCGCCGGAGCCGGACTGGCCGGGGGCGGCTGGCCGGCCCGGCTGCTCGCCACCGGCCTCTGCGGCGCGCTGACCACCTACTCGACCTTCGCCTACGAGGTGGTCCAGCTGGCCGGCGGCTCCGGCCGGGAGCGTTGGACGGCCGCCGGCTACGCCACCGGAACCCTGCTGGCCGGATTCGCCGCGCTACTGGTCGGCCGCCTGGCCGGCGACATCCTGGCCGGGTGACGGCGACCGTCGGTGTGGAAAGGGTGACGCCGACCGTCGGTGTGGAATCCGCCGACCGCGCGGCGGGCGGGCGGGAAACGGCGTACACCTTGAAGACATGGAGATGGAGTACCGGGACCGCCGCGACGCAGGGGAGCAGCTGACCGGGCAGCTGGCGCAGCTGCGGGGACGACCGGACGTTGTCGCCCTCGGGCTGTTGCGGGGCGGGGCACCGGTCGCGGCGGTGATCGCCGACCAGCTCGACGTGGCGTACGACGTGCTGGTCATCCGCAAACTCGGCCTGCCGTCGGCGGCCGAGGTCGCCTTCGGCGCGATCGGGCCGGGCGGGGTGCGGGTGCTGAACCCGGAGATCGCCGACCAGCTCGACCCGGGACAGATCGCCCGGATAACCGCCGAGGAGACCATTGAGTTGCGCCGCCGCGAGCAGCTGTTCCGGGGCGACCGGCCGCCGCTGGACCTACATGGCCGGACCGCCGTCCTGGTTGACGACGGGTTGGCCACCGGCGCGTCGGCCCGGGCGGCGGTCGCGGTGAGTCGAAGCCTCGGTGCGGACCGGGTGGTGCTGGCGGTGCCGGTCGGCTCGGCCGAGGCGATCGCCACGCTCCAAGCCGTGGTCGACGAGGTCGTCTGCCCCCTGCGACCGACGGACTTTCGCGCCGTCGGTCGTTACTACCAGGATTTCCACCAGGTGTCCGACGACGAGGTCGCCGCGTTGCCAGTCGGCAGGTGAGGATCGGAGCCGGTACCGTCGAGTCATGCAGATGAACTGTCCCAAGTGTCACGGCGCCATGCGGCAGTACGAGCGCAGTGGGATCACCGTCGACCAGTGCACCGAGTGTCGCGGCATCTTCCTGGACCGGGGCGAGCTGGAGCGACTGCTGGACGCGGAGGCAGCCTGGAACGGTGGTGCCGGCGGCCAGCAGCCGGGTCAACCACCCCGCCCGGCACCGAGTCCGGCCGGCGGTTATCCGCCGCCTCCGCCGCCACCGCCGGTGCACCATCAGCCCGGCTACCCGCCGCCGGCCCCGGCCTACCCGCCGGCTCCCGCGTACGGGCACCACGGCTACCACGGACACTACCGGCACAAGCGGCAGAAGAGCTTTCTCAACCAGCTCTTTGACTGAGCCTGTTCCCCGGCGGTCCGGAACTGCGCTGGTCCGGGCCGCCGCGCGGCCGGCAGCGCGGCGGCCGTCCCGGGCAAGGTGGCTCAGATCGCCATGTCGACGAACCGGGAGAGGTGCAGCTGGGCGGCGACAGTCACCGTGTCGGTCGGCCCGTTACGGTGCTTGGCGACAATGAAGTCCGCCTCGCCCGCCCGAGGCGACTCCTTGTCGTAGTAGTCATCTCGGTGCAACAGAATGACCACGTCCGCGTCCTGCTCGATCGACCCCGACTCACGCAAATCAGACAATTGCGGCCGCTTGTCGGTACGCTGCTCCGGGCCACGGTTCAACTGACTGACCGCGATCACCGGGCACTCGACCTCCTTGGCCAGCAGTTTGAGCCCACGGGACAGATCCGCGACCTCCTGCTGACGGCTCTCGGTGCGTTTCGGTGAGGTCATCAGCTGCAGGTAGTCGACGACGATCATTTTCAGGTCGTGCCGCTGCCGAAGCCGCCGCGCCTTGGCCCTGATCTCCATCAGGTTCATGTTGGGCGTGTCGTCGACGAAGAGCGGCGCCTCACTGATCTCGCCCATCCGACGAGCCAGCTTCGTCCAGTCGTCGTCGGAGAGCTGGCCGGAGCGCAGGACATGCAACGGCACCTTCGCCTCGGCGGAGAGCAGCCGCATGACGATCTCCACCTTGCTCATCTCCAGCGAGAAGATCGCGCTGGCGTGGCCGGCCCGGATCGCCGCGTTGCGGGCGAAGTCCATCGATGCGGTCGAGTTGTGCGTCGGGATCATCGTCCGGCCGGCGAGATAAAGATGGTCAGGGTTGTCCACGGTGACGCAGCGCACCGGCACGCTGCGGACCGGTCGGATCGAGGTGACCCGTCGCTGCTGGTCGTCATGAGTGTGGATGGTCACCGTGTAGACGCTGGACGGCGAGGTCATCCGGCCCTGGACGGTGCCTGCCGACACGGAGCAGTGCAGACCGAGGCTCGCCACCAACTCGCGTACCGTCTCAACCATCAGACGCGAAGTGGTCCGGTACTCGTCCAGCCCGCCGGGGTTGCGGGTGCCGGCGGTGTCCAACAGGCCGGTCAGCAGCGCCCGCCGCTGCCGCTCGGAACTGCGCAGGTACGCGTCGGGGATTCGCCGGTCGGCCTGGCGGTGGTCGGCAGCCGGGTCACCACCGGCAAGATCGACCCCCAACTGGTACGGCGGCACCGGCAGGTCGTCGCGGTCGGGCAGCGCCAAGGCGTGGCAGTTCGTGACGGTGACCTCGGGGCGCTCCGCTGGTGACCGGTCGAGCAGGTCCAGGATCTCTTCGGTGGTCAGTACCTGGGTGGACCGTGCAGGTGCGGACTGGGCCGGTCGTGGCCCGGACCGGCCGGCCGACGCCAGAGCGGCCGAGACCGGCACCGGGGTGACAGCAGCCAGCGCCGCGCCGGCCGCTACCGGTACCGGCACGGCGGGCCGATGCGTCACCTGCCAGAGGTGGTCACCGTCGGCGACGATCACCGAGCCGTCGGAGAACTCGACCTGGTAGGACCGCCCGCCGAGCAGGACGGCAGAGGTGCCGACGACCGTGGTGGGTCGACCGGTGGCGTCGAGTAGTCGGTCACCGACCACGACCTCACCCATGGTGGTCCAGCCGGTCGGGGTGGGCAGCGGGGTGTCCAGCGCCAACGCCTTGCCGAGGCCGGGTCGGCCGGCGACGATGATCAACTGTCCGGGGTGCAGCCCGTTGAGCAACCGGTCCAGGTCAGTGAACCCGGTGGGCACCCCGGTCATCATGCCGGCCTGGGCACCTACCGCCTCGATCTCGTCGAGGGTCGGCTGCAGCATGTCGGCCAGGACCGCGAAGTCCTCGCTGACCCGCCGTTCCGTGACGTCGTATACCGCCTGCTGAGCGAGATCGACGACGTCGTCGATGTCCCGGCCACCGCCGGCGGCCGAACCGTACCCGAGCTGCACGATCTTGGTGCCGGCCTCGACGATGCGGCGCAGCACCGCGCGCTCGGCCACGATCCTGGCGTAGTAGGAGGCGTTGGCCGCAGTCGGCACGCTTGCGATCAGGGTGTGCAGATACGGCGCACCACCGATCCGGCCGAGGTCACCCGAGTTGGCGAGCGCGGCGGAGACGGTGATCGCGTCCGCCGGCTCGCCTCGCCCGTACAGGTCCAGCACCGCGTCGAAGACCGTGGCGTGGATCGGGCGGTAGAAGTCATGCGGTTTGAGGATCTCCACGACGTCGGCGATGGCGTCCTTGGAGAGCAGCATTCCGCCGAGGACACACTGTTCGGCGGCGACATCCTGGGGCGGCGTGCGGTCGAAGGGCTCACCGCCGGTGGGCGGACCGGGTGGCTTAACCGGTGGGCCGGGCGGGCCGGTCGGGCGGGCCGGTGGCCGGGGCTCGGTCTGCAGGTCGTCCGTGATGGACATCCGGGCGCCCCCCTTCACTACATCACTGCCGCGAGTCAACTGCGCGGGTACGACATCGTCTGCTCGTGCGTCGTCGACGACCTGCGGTCGGCCCACCAGGGACCGGGCGACCGGGGGGCGTCGCATCGGCGTGGGAGGGCTCCGGGAAACGATACGGACTTGCGGCGGCATGCCCAAACACGGCGGTGGATGAACCTCTGGACAAGCTGTGGACAGGATGGCGCAGGCTGTGCACAACCTTGTGCACAGCCTGTGGAAAACTCGCCGCCAAGCCGGCGATAAGCCCTCTGAGCTGGGACTTCTCGATCCACAGCCGGTGGACAATAATCTGCACCGGGCTGCCCGCCGGGCTACCGGCTACTATCGGGCGGGAACTGATTCGCCGGCCCAGCCGATCACGGCTCGATAGCGAAGGGGCGAGGCTCCGGCGGTGGACTACCGGGAGTGGGAGTACGGCGACCGCCCTCCACGCGAGCGGCGGTCGGCTGCCCGGTGGCCCGACGACACCGATACCGACCCGGTCACACGCTCTCGTCGACCGCAGCGCTACGACCCGACCGAGGATGACGAGGCACCACGCGGCCGGCGCCGCTACGAGGACCGACGCGGCCGCTACGAGGACCGACGCGACAGTGCGCGGCACCAGGCCGACCGGGGCAGCCCGGCTACGGACCGGTGGGCGCTGCCCGCCGGCCCGACCCCGCCAACAGGTGAGCCGGTCCATCGGGATCCGCCGGCTGGCCACGCCGGGCGGCACCGCGACGAATCGTGGCAGATTCCTGAGCAGCCGGTACGGGGCCGTCGGTCCCGTGACCGTCCGGCGCTGCCAGCGGCCGGGCCCGAGATCGACGCCCACGACTGGGACCGGCCTCGGCGGGCACCGGGCCGGCGCCGCGCGGCCGAGGACCCGATCTCCGGCAGCCCGGTGTCCGGCGATTCGGCGGGCTGGCGGCGTGAGCCGCCCGATAGTCGTTCCGGTCCGGTGTCGGGCGCAGGTCCGCTCGACCCGGACGGTCCAGCCACCGCGCCGCCCGCGACCTGGTCGAGCGCGCCAGCTCGATGGTCGACGCCGCCGAGTGATCCAGGTGACCCTGGTGACCGGGAGGGTTACGGCGGCCGCAGTCGCCGATCGTCTCGTCGTAGCGGCCAGCCGTCCGACGCTGACCGGCCCGGTCGCCGACGGCGCGACCGCGACGACATCCGGCGTCGCCTCGACGACGACCACGCTGCGCAGTGGCTACGCGACGACGAGCCCGCCAGCAGATGGTCCAGCGCGACGGACCACACCAGCGAATGGTCCCGGGATGCCGACCACACCAGCGAATGGTCCCGGGGTGCCGACCACACCAGCGAATGGTCCCGGGGTGCCGACCACACCAGCGAATGGTCCCGGGGTGCCGAGCGCACCGGCGGGTGGCCGCGAGGTGCCGAGCGCACCGGCGGGTGGCCGCGAGAGGCGGACCAGGCCGGGCGATGGGACCGGCCGGCCCGCCGCGAGATCGAACCGCCCCGGCGGGAGTTCACCGACGAGACCGGCACCTGGCCGCGGGCCGCGTCCTCGCCGCGGGCGATCGGCGCGGGCCCGGCGCAGCCGCCCACCCGTCGGGCCCGGGAGTTGGGCCGCGGGGCGTACCGCCCGGAACCGGTCGACAGCTGGCGCGAGATCGGCGACCAGACCGATCAGTGGCACCGGGGCGACGACCCGGAGAGCTGGCCGGCCGGTAGCCGCACCGGGGCGCGCAAGAGACGCGCGGCCGAGGTCGGCGACGTCGCCGACGTCGCCGACGTCCTTCCGCCGGTCGATCCGTGGCCGCAGGTCGAGCCGGGCCGGGAAGGCACCTTCTGGTCGGGGACCCGGCTGGCCGCAGACGACCCCAGGTGGGTGGAGACGCCGGCTTCGGCACCCCGGTCACCGATCGCCCTGCCGAGCGCGCCCCGCTCCCGGGTGCTGCCCGAGCAACGACCACGGCCGCGGTACGAGCCCCCGTCGCAGCGGCGGTTGACGTACCGGATCGACGACGAACTGATCGACGCCGACCAGGGCGGCTATCTGTCCTCGCTGCTGTACACGGCTGCCTGGTACGCCCTGCCGGTGGTGGCGTTTCTGATCTGGAGCCTCACCCTGGACGGCACCCCGGCGACCAACGACTGCGTTCTCGGGGTGGACGGCGACTGCCTCTCCGCTCGGGCACAGGCGATCAACTCGCTACTGGCCGCTGCTCCGGCCTTCGCGTACGCGTTGATGATCTCGCTGGTCCTGGCGGTGACGATCAGGTGGGTCAGCGGCACGTGGCGCGCCTCGAGTGTCGGCCTGGCGGCGGCGGTGATCGGCGGCGGCATGTCGACCGTACTCGCCAGCGCTATCACCGGCCAACCGATCGGCTGACGCCGGATCTACCGGGCGGGTCCCGGATCCCCGACTGTTCGCGCTGGTCGTCGCGGGTGCCGTGCTCCTAGGATCGACCGGTGTTCAGCCGCAGCCAGAGGATCAACCTGACCGTGACCGGGCCACTGCTCGCCGTACTAGCGACGGTGCTGGTGACCGGGTGCGGCGCGGCCGGCGACGACGCTGCGGTCGATGACGGCCCTACTGCCAGCGGGGCGCCGTCCGAGGCGTCGTCCGGTACCGCCGTGCCGGCCGCTACCCCGTCGGATGGCACGCCACCACCGTCCGGCGCGGCGGGGCTGGGTGCGGCACCGATGCCGTCGAAGGCTCCCGACCGGCCGCCGGTGGCCGGTCCGGCAGCCGGCAACCCCGACGGACGAGCTCAGGTGCCGGCGCGGGCCCGCGCGGTGGACACCAGCCGGCCGACCCGCACGATCGGCGACGGTACGTCGGCCAGCTGCACCTCCCAGGCGGTCGTCGAAGCGGTCGCGGCCGGCGGAATCATCACCTTCGCCTGCGGGCCTAAGCCGGTGGTGATCACGATGGACCGGACGGCGAAGGTCCGCAACGCGGCCAGTCGGCAGGTGGTGCTGGACGGCGGCGGGCTGGTCACCCTCAGCGGCGACGGACAACGACGAATTCTGTACATGAACACCTGCGACGAGGCGCAGGGCTGGACCACCTCGCACTGCAACGATCAGGACCATCCCGAACTGGTCGTGCAGAACCTGACCTTCGCCGACGGCGATTCCACCGGTGAGCAGGTCGACGGTGGTGGCGGCGGCGCAATCTTCGTCCGGGGCGGCCAGTTCCGGGTGGTCAACTCCCGGTTCGTCGGTAACCGCTGCGACCCGACCGGACCGGACCTCGGGGGCGCGGCGATCCGGGTGCTGGACCAGTGGCAGGACCAGCCGGTGTACGTGGTGCAGAGCACCTTCGGCGGGGCGCCCGGCGACGGCGGGGTGTGTGCCAACGGCGGAGCGTTGAGCAGCATCGGTGTCTCGTGGACCGTGCTGAACAGTGTGCTGACGCACAACTCGGCGACCGGCAACGGTGCGAATCCAGCCAAGCCCGGCACCCCGGGCGGCGGTAGTGGCGGGGCGATCTACGCCGACGGCAACCGGTTCACCGTCTCCATCGCCGGCACCGTCATCGCCGACAACGAGGCGCGGGAAGGTGGCGGGGCCATCTTCTTTGTCAGCAACGACCGGTCCGGCACGCTCGAACTGACAGATTCAGTGCTGCGCCGCAACACCAGTCACGGTTTCGCCACCGCCGGCTACCCGGGCATCTTCTACCTCGGGTCTGGGGATCCGGTCGTCGTCTCCAGCACTTTGCGCTGAACATGGTTCAGGGGCCACACCGTCTGGTGTGACCCCTGAGCCGGATGTCTCGCGCGCTGTGCCTGCCGGAGCTACCGGGCCTGCAGCACGCTGAGGTCGAACTTGGCGGTGACGTCCGGGTGCAGCTTGACTTTCACCGGGTAGGTGCCGACCGACTTGATGTGGCCGGGCAGTTCCAGCCGCCGCCGGTCCAGGACCGGACCACCAGCGGTACGGACGGCGTCGACGACCTCGGCCGGGGTGACCGAGCCGAACAGTCGACCGCCTTCGCCGGCCCGGGCGGTCAGGGTGACCTTCAGGCTCTCCAGTTGACCTCTGACCTCGTTGGCGTGCCCGAGGTCGCGGATCTCCCGGGCGGAACGGGCCCGCTTGATCGAGGTGACCTGCTTCTCGGCACCCTTGGTCCAGGAGATCGCGAACCCTTGGGGGAGCAGGTAGTTACGGCCGTAGCCGTTCTTCACCTCGACGATGTCCCCGGGGGAGCCGAGCCCAGACACCTCCTGCGTGAGGATGATCTTCATATCGGTGCCTCCGCTCAGCGGGCCGTCGTGGTGTACGGCAGGAGCGCCATCTCGCGGGCGTTCTTGACCGCACGGGCGATCTGCCGCTGCTGCTGGGAGGTCACTCCGGTCACCCGCCGGGCACGGATCTTGCCCCGGTCGGAGATGAACTTGCGCAGCAGCGCGGTGTCCTTGTAGTCGATGTAGGTGATCCCGTCCTTGTCGAGCGGGTTCACCTTCTTCTTCGGCTTGCGAAGTGCCGCAGCCTTGGCCATTGCTCGTGCTCCTGGTTTGCGATCGCGGGCGTTGGAAGCCATATCAGAATGGAGGTTCCTCGTCGAAGTTCCCGCCGCCCGAACGGGCGGACGAGGCGGCCGGCGCGGCCGTGGCCCATGGGTCGTCGAAGCCGCCGCCCTGGTTGCCACCGCCGCCAGAGCCGCCAGAGCCGCCGAAGCCGCCACCGCCGGAGCGGGACATCTTCTGCACCTTCGCGGTGGCGTACCGCAGCGACGGGCCGATCTCGTCGACTTCCAACTCGATGACGGTCCGCTTCTCGCCCTCACGGGTCTCGTACGACCGCTGCCGCAGCCGACCCGAGACGATCACCCGGGCACCCCGCTGGAGCGACTCGGCGACGTGCTCCGCCGCCTGGCGCCACACCGTGCAGGAAAGGAAGAGCGGCTCGCCGTCCTTCCACTCGCCGGAGGCGCGATCCATGTACCGGGGGGTCGAGGCCACCCGGAACTTGGCGACCGCTGCTCCCGACGGAGTAAAGCGCAACTCAGGGTCATCGGTCAGGTTGCCGATGACCGTAATGGTGGTATCTCCTGCCATGACCATCTCCTCGCGCACTCGGTCGACGTCCTCGTCACCAGGCTGCCAGAGCCGTGTGACAGGACCGACGAAGGCTGTCGGGCGGACCGGTGGGACGCGGTCAGCGCGTCTCCGGCCGAATGACCTTGGTGCGCAGCACCGACTCGTTGAGTCGCAACTGGCGGTCGAGCTCGGCGACAGCATCCGGGGTGGCCTGCAGATCGATGACCGCGTAGATGCCTTCCGCCTTCTTGTTGATCTCAAAGGAGAGGCGACGGCGGCCCCAGACGTCGAGCTTCTCGACCGAGCCTCCGGCGGTGCGGATCACGTTGAGGTACGTGTCGAGCGAGGGCGCGACCGTACGCTCTTCAAGGCTGGAATCGAGGATGACCATGATCTCGTAATGACGCAAGACGTACTCACCTCCTGTGGGCTGACGGCCACGGTCCTTCCGTGGCAGGAGGTCCAGCGTCGTGACGCCGACGACCAGTCAGGCAACTGACGTCGACGTAACCGGACAAGAATAGCCGGCTGAGCGTACGAGCCGCGGGGCGCCCCCTGTCCGCATTCTTTGGGTGGGACCTGGGGAGGAACGACCACACCGACGAGGTTGGACGTGAGGCGCCCCGCGGAGCCTGTGCAGTTGTGCGCTGGTCAGGGCAGGTGCTTGAACCTCTGCCCGTGTTGCACAACTATAACCCTTATTGCCGCTACAGACACGCCTATCACGGCAATTAGCGCAAGGAGCGCCAATAGTCCGATTGGATGATCTTGTCCGGTCAGACCGGCGAGCCAGGAGGCCGCCACACCGTGCGCGAGCGACAGTTCTATCGGCACGTACTCTCCCAGCACGAACGTCGGTGCCGGTCCCAGCACGAAGACGTCGGTGCCGGCGCCGACCGGCGGAGACACCGGGCCGGTTCTCTACCCGGAGCAACGACCGCGGGTGGCGGCGGTGACGCGACCGGCTCGCCGGGCTGCCGGCCCACGTCCACCGGTACGAACCGGTGGTCGCACCAACCGCCGGTGCCCGGATCGTCAGGCTTGCCACGTAGGCTCGGCCCATGCGTATCGGAGCCCACGTCGACCCCAGCGACCCGCTCACCGCAGCCGCCGACCGCCGGGCAGACGCGGTCCAGTTCTTCCTCTCCGACCCGCAGGGCTGGAAGGCCCCGCAGCCGCGCACCGACGCGGATCAGCTGGCCAGCTCGGACGTGGACCGGTACGTGCATGCTCCGTACGTGATCAACGTCGCCACCTCGAACAACCGGATCCGGATTCCGAGTCGCAAGCTCCTGCTGAGCCATGCCACCGGTGCCCGCCAGGTGGGGGCGAAGGGTCTGATCGTGCACGGCGGCCACGTCAGCCGGGGCGACGACGCGGCGGTGGGTTTCGACAACTGGCGCAAGACGTTCGCCTATGCGCGGGACCAGGGCGGCTTTCCGGTTCCGGTACTGATCGAGAACACCGCAGGCGGCGAGAACGCCTGCGCCCGACGGTTCGACGCGCTGGCCCGACTGTGGGACACGATCGGCGAGTTCGGTCCGGGTTTCTGCCTGGACACCTGCCACGCCCACGCCGCAGGTGAGGATCTGCTCGGCATCGTCGACCGGATCAAGGCGATCACCGGCCGGATCGACCTGATCCACGCCAACGGGTCCAAGGACGCCTTCGACAGCAGCCGGGACCGCCATGAGAACCTCCAGGCCGGCATGATCGACCCGGAACTGATCGTCGCGGTGATCCGATCCGCCGACGCGCCGGTCATCGTCGAGACTCCGGGTGGCACCGACGGCCAGGCGGCGGACATCGCCTTCCTGCGTGATCGGCTGGGGCAGCAGGACACGACCCGATGACCGGCAAGCGAGCAGCCGCCGACGGCGACCAGGCCAGCACGGCCGACCCGGTCCGCCCCGACCCGGCATCGACCAACGGCACCGAACAACAGCTCGACGAAACGACAGCGGGCCGGCCGGAGGCCGAGCCGACCGACGACCCGCCGGAAACCAAGCCTGAGCCGACCGACGACCCGCCGGAAACCAAGCCTGAGCCGACCGACGACCCGCCGGAAACCAAGCCTGAGCCGCCTGCCGATCCGTTCACTGCGTTCGGTCCCGCGCCGCAACGCCCGCCGGGTCGGCTGGTGCGGGCCCGGCGGGCCGTCGTCCGGGTACTGATCCACGAATGGAGCCTGGCCACCGTCGCGGCGCTCGTCGTCGCGGTGGCGATGACCTGGCCCACGCTGCGCTACCCGCTCTACACGATCCCGCAGGACACCTGGGATCCGACCTTGCAGGCCTGGCAGATGGCCTGGTCCGGGCACATCCTGCTGACCGACCCCACCCAGCTGTGGCAGTCGAACACCTTCTACCCGCAGTCGTGGAGCTTCGCCTTCTCCGACACCCTGCTCGGCTACGCGCCCGCCGGCATGATCGGAGAAGGGCCGGTAGCGGCGGTCCTGCGCTACAACATCATCTTCGTGCTGGCCCACGCGCTGGCGGCGCTCGGCGCGTACGCGCTGATCCGCCAGCTCGGCACCGGGCGGACCGCGGCAGCCGTCGGTGCGGCCGGCTACGCGTACGCGCCGTGGCTGCTGTCCCAGGCCGGGCACCTGCACATCGTCTCCAACGGTGGCATCCCGTTGGCGCTGGCCATGCTGGCCCGGGGGCACGGCTGGTCACTGCGGTACGGCTACCGACCGCAGCGGCGCAGCGTCAGCTGGGCGCTGGCCGGCTGGCTCACCGCGGCCTGGCAGGTGAGCCTCGGATTCGGTATCGGACTGCCGTTCATCTACATCCTGGCGGTCATCTGCCTGGTCTCACTGGCCATGTACCTGGTCCGGCGTACCTGGTTCTGGCCGCAGCGGAAGCCGTTCGGAGCCGTACTGCTGCTCACCGACCTGGCCGGCGGCGCGCTGTTCACCGCCGTCGGGGTGCTGCTGGCGATCCCGTACTTCCGGGTCGCCGAGCTGCACCCGAACGCCGCCCGGACCATGGACGACCTGGCCGCGTACTCGCCGCCGGTGTCCGGGTTCTTCACCGCGCCGGCGGAGTCGCTGATCTGGGGCGACCGGCACGCCGACGCCCGCGCGGCACTGCCCTGGCATCCGGAGATGACCCTGCTGCCCGGCTTCGTGCTGTACGCGCTGGCGCTCGCCGGGCTGGTGCTGTCCATCTGGACGTGGCGGCAACGGTTGTTGCTGCTCGCCGGGGTGCTGCTCACCGGGATCCTGGCGATGGGCAGCAGCTTCTTCGACGGCACCTACAGCTACGGTCTGCTCTTCGAGTACGTACCCGGCTGGGACGGGATTCGCACACCGGGCCGGATGATGTTGTGGACCACGCTGCTGCTGGCGATCCTCGCTGCCGGCGCGGTGGCGGCGTTCGTCGGCCGAGTCGACGACATCGCCCGGCAACGGGTTACCGAACGGCCCGGCGCGCTGCTGCGGCTGGCTACCCTGCTGCCCCTGCTGCTGGTCCTGGTAGAGGGGCTGAACGTCACCCCGCACCCGGAGGTGCCCGAGCAGCCGCAGATCATGCGGGTCGACGACGGTCCGATCCTGGTGCTGCCCAGCAGCCAGAATCTCGACCAGCACGTGATGCTCTGGTCGACGACCCGGTTCCAGCCGGTGGTGAACGGCGGCAGCGGCTTCACTCCGGACCAGTTGGCCGAGGTACGGGAGGTCACCCGGACGTTCCCCGACCGGTCCAGCATCGGGTACCTGCGGGAGCTGGGCGTACGCACCGTGGTGCTCCGGCGTGACCAGGTGCTTGGCACGCCGTGGCAGACCACCGTCGACCTACCGGTTGACGGGCTCGGCATCGACCGGGTCGACATCGGCGACACCGTCGTCTACCGGCTGTGATTCTCCGGCTGCCGACCGGGGTTCGCGTTCGTCGTTGAACCAGCGGCGGACCCTGGGCACCCAGCCGGCGTCCGGCGCGCCGTCGAAGACGCCACCGTCCGGGTCGTCGGAGTAGTTGCGGCGCACGACGTCCTGCTCCGGCTGGAGGATGTCGCGGATCACGAACACGCACAGCGCCACCACCGTGCCGAGCCGCAGCGTGGCGGCCAGCACGAAGACCCCTTCCGGAATGACCTGGCTGCCGGTCGCGGTGCCGAGCAACTGCCCGTAGAAGGCGAGGAAGTAGCCGACCTCGGCGGCCTGCCAGGCGAGGAAGGCACCCCAGCGCGGCCGGGCCAGCACGATCAGCGGCAACAGCCACAAGGTGAACTGCTGTGACCAGACCTTGCTGAAGATGAGGAACGCCGCGACCACCAGGAAGGCCAACGCGGCCAGCCGGGGCCGGCGCGGCGCGAACACTCCCAACGCGCCGATGCCGAGGCAGGCCAGACCGAACAGGACGTACGACAGGGTGTTCAACGTCGGAATGTGGTCGCTGAGCCACTGGAACGGGCCCTGGTCGCCGGGCGTGCCACCGGCCCACTTGCCGTCCAGGTAACGTCCGATGTACCAGAGCGTTCCCCAGTCGATCGGCCGTTCGGAGTTGAGTTCGAAGAACCGCCGCCACCCGTCGTGGGCGAAGAGGTAGACCGGCAGGTTGACCGCGACCAGGGTGCCGACCGCCGCGACGATCGCGGTGGCGGTGGCCCGGATCCGGGCCGACCGCAGGCCGAGGACGAGGATCGGTCCGAGCAGGAACAGCGGCCACATCTTGGCGGCGCCGCCGATGCCGAGCAGTACGCCAGCGAGCAGTGGGCGTTGCCGCACCCAGGCGAACAGGCCGAACATCGCGAACCCGATCGGCAGCATGTCCCAGTTGACGGTGGCGGTCAGCACCAGCGCAGGGGCGAGGGCGAACATCGCGGCGTCCCACGGCCGGCGGCGGCGCAGGGCGAGGATCGCCGCCACGGCGGCCACCCCCAGCGCGCAGAGCACCAGGGCGTTGGCGTTGTAAAACCACATCGCCTGGTTGAGCTCGGGCCGGTCCGCGCCGAGCGCGTGCACCGGCAGCCCGAGTACGCCCATGAAGTAGCCGGTCACCACCGGGTACTCGACGGGGTGGTCGAAGTAGGGGATCTTGCCTTCGTTGAGCCCTTCGGCGTAGTAGAGGGCGAGCACGTCGGTGTAGCAGAACCGGGTGTACTGGACGTTGTCCTGCCAGGCACCGTCCATGCAGGGCGACTTCTGCACCCAGTGCGCGGCGAGACTGAGGCAGATCAGTGCGAGCACGATCCGGGCGGCGGTCCAGAACCGGCCGGGCCGACCGGCGGCACGGTCCTGCCCGGCGGCGTGCCGGCCCAGCGGACCACCGATCGCTTCAGAGAGGCCGCGGACGAACCGGTCAGCGCGCGACGGGTGGTCGACTGGCGGCCGCTCGACCGTCTCGCCCTCGGCTGCGGTGGCCGGTCCGGGTTGCTCGGCCCGCTCAACTCCATCGATACCGTTCGGCGAGTGCACGCTCATGAACAGGCATCCTGCCGTACTCGACCTGCTTTCGTCTGCCCAGGACCGGCATGTCGAGTTCAGCTAACTACCGCGCCGGCCGGTGACCAGGTCAGTTGACCTGGTC